>NZ_AJWE01000054.1:0-111653 GCF_000281145.1 Rhizobium sp. CF142
TGGCGGGTTGCGTGCGGCCGATGCGGATGCCCGCCTTCGTCACGCTCCGTTCCTTCATGAGGGCATCAAAGGCGACGAGCAGGTTGAGATCGATACCGTGCAAATCCATGGCATGGATGAATGCACATACTTCATATCAATTTCAAGCATGTTTCTGATGCCGCTAGGCTTGCCGGGTCACAACGCAAACCAGGCAGGAGTTCATCATGCCATTCGCAAACTACAAGTTTCCCGAGGGTACTCTGACCGCAGAGCAGAAGGAGGATATCATTCTCCGAACGACGGCCATGTTCGTCGACTTTTTCGGGGAGGGCGTTCGCCCCTATACCATGGTCCTCGTCGATGAGGTCGTCGACGGCGGTTATGGCCGCGCAGGCGAAACGCTGACCATCGCCAAGATGCAAAAGGGACGATGAGGGCAAAAGGTAAAATGGGGCCAAACGGCCCCATTTTTTGTTCGTCGGCCGTTTAGCCGGCGATCTTCGAAAAGTCCGCGACTGTCCCCGTCGCCGCACGGATCATCCGCAAGAGGGCGAGGCGGTTAGCGCGAATCGCGGCATCCTCGTCATTGACCAGCACATCGGTGAAGAAGCGGTCGACGGGAGCGCGCAGCTTCGACAGCGCTTCCATCGCCGAGCGGAAGTCTTCATGCGCAACCGCGCCGGCAGCTTCCGACGAAGCCTTGGTGATGGCGGTAAACAGTTCCTTCTCGGCATCAAGCTTCAGCAATGCCTCGGAAACGCCATCAGCAACCACGGTGCCCTTCTTCTCCTCGGCGGCCAGAAGCTGGGTGGCGCGTTTGGTACCGGCCAGCAGGTTGATGCCGTCTTCCGAGGTGATAAACGCCGTCAGCGCCTCCACGCGGCGGGCGACCATCAAGAGGTCGTCGGATTCAGGTGTCAGCACGGCATCGATGAGGTCGTGGCGAGCACCCTGCTCGCGCAGATAGACCTTCAGGCGGTCGTGGAAGAAGGAGAGCAGATCGAACTGCCGCGACAGGTCGTCGGTGGCAACATTGGCGCCGATATCCATATCAATACGCTGCATATGCGAGGTGATGCGCGGCAAGAGCGTCACACGGGCACGTTTTTCGAGCAGGATGCGGATGATGCCGAGCGCGGCACGGCGAAGTGCAAACGGGTCCTTCGAGCCGGTCGGCTTTTCATCGATTGCCCAGAAACCGATGAGCGTATCGAGCTTGTCGGCCAGCGCCACTGATATCGCCACCTTGTCGTCGGGCACGCGGTCGGACGGACCCTGCGGCTTGTAATGGTCTTCGATCGCGGTGGAAACGGAGGCGTCTTCGCCCTGCAGCGCCGCATATTTGCGGCCCATGACGCCCTGCAGTTCCGGGAATTCGCCGACGGCTTCGGTGCGCAGGTCCGCCTTGCAGAGAACCGCGGCGCGATCCACCACCTTGTAATCGGCGCCGACAGGCATGGCGATCTTGGCGGCCATCGCCCGGATGCGTTCGACGCGATCGCCCTGCGTACCAAGCTTGGCATGGAAGGTCACGTTCAACGCGTCGAGCTTGGCCATGCGCTGGTCGAGTGGCTTGGCAAGGTCGAGCCCGAATTTCTTGGCGGAAGCTTCCAGCGTTTCGAGATCCGGCAGGTTGCCCTGGTCGCGATTCCAGAAATGCAGCGCATCGGAGAGGCGGGCACGCACGACCTTGCCGTTGCCGTGAACGATTTCCTTGCCGCCATCCGTCGCCTGGATGTTGGAGACGAGAATGAACTTGTTCGAAAGCGTCTCTTCACCCTGTTTGCGGGTGACGAAGCATTTCTGGTTTGTCTTGATGGTCAGGCGGATGATCTCGGACGGGATCGAAAGGTAGTCCTCCTCGAAGGAACCCATCAGCACCTGCGGCCATTCGACGAGACCGGAAACCTCTTCCAGCAGGCCTTCGTCTTCCACCAGTTCCAGTCCGCTGGCGAACGCGATGTCACGGGCATCATGCAGGATGATGTCCTTGCGCCGCTCCGCATCGAGAATGACCTTCGCCTTTTCGAGGCTGGCGACGTAATCGTCGAAGCGCTTGACGGTGATGGCTTCAGGCGCGTGGAAGCGGTGGCCGTAGGTGACGTTGGAGGCGACGAGGCCGTCGATCTCGAAGGGGATGACGATGGTTTCTTCATGTTCGGTGCCGAAGGTGCAGACGATCGACTGCAGCGGGCGCACCCAGCGCAGCGAGCCGGGCTGCGAGGACGCCTTGCCCCAGCGCATCGACTTCGGCCAGGGGAAATCCTTGATAATGCCGGGCATGACTTCGGCGATGATTTCTTCGGCGCTGCGGCCCGGCTTGGAGATGACGGCGACGTAGAAATCGCCCTTCTTCGGATCGCTGACGACCTGCGCCTCGGAAACTGAAGAAAGGCCGGCGCCGCGCAGGAAGCCCTCGATCGCCTTTTCGTTGGCGTCGGTACGCGGCCCCTTGCGCTCCTCTCGGATATCGGCGGAGCGGGCCGTCAGACCGTGAATGTCGAGCGTCAGGCGACGCGGCGTCCAGTATTCGCGCGCGCCCTCATAGGTCAGTCCTGCTTCCACCAGCGCATCGGTCAGGAGCTTCTTGAGGTCACCGGCGGCCTTGCGCTGCATGCGGGCGGGGATCTCTTCGGAGCGAAGTTCGAGAAGCAGGTTCGGCATGGTACTCTTTTCCTGGCGCCTGCAGGGCAGGGGCAATCAAAAATGGTCGCCTCTGCTACCAAAGAATGCCGCATCTGCACAACCGCAAAAACAGGAGGCGAAAGGCTCAATTGCGCCTCAGATATATGGCTTAAACCGACAGGAGCGTTCCCTTCCGCTGTGGAAAGCGGCGGTAGGCATTGCCTTGCCGCTTTTCGTCGCTATGGTCCGCCAACCCTAATAAACTGCAGGAAATCTCATGGCCGCTGACCTTCGTTCGCTCGCAGCAAGCATCTCCGCCGAAATCAATGCCCGGCCCGATCAGGCCAAGGCGGCGATCGAGCTGCTGGACGAGGGTGCAACGGTGCCGTTCATCGCCCGCTACCGCAAGGAAGTGACGGGCGGGCTTGACGATACGCAGCTGCGTACGCTGGCCGAGCGGCTTGTCTATCTGCGCGAGCTTGAAGCGCGCCGCGATACGATCATCGAATCCATCACCAGCCAGGGCAAGATGAGTGACGAGCTGATGGCGAAGCTTTCGGGTGCCGCCACCAAGGCCGAGCTGGAAGACCTCTATCTGCCCTACAAGCCGAAGCGCCGCACCCGCGCCGAGATTGCCCGCGAGCGCGGCCTAGGCCCGCTTGCCGAAGCGATCCTCGCCGATCGCAGCAAGGAGCCGGCAGCAATGGCAGAGGCCTATATCACCGCCGATGTGCCTGACGTGAAGACGGCCCTCGAAGGCGCGCGCGATATCGTCGCCGAAGGTTTTGCCGAAAATGCCGATCTGCTCGGTAAACTGCGCGCCCATATGCGCAATGCCGCCCTTCTGAAGGCCAAGGTCGTGGACGGCAAGCAGGCGACTGGCGAAAAGTTCTCCGACTATTTCGACCATTCCGAACGTTGGGCGACTGCCCCCGGCCATCGCGCGCTTGCCATGCTGCGCGGCTGGAACGAGGAAGTGCTGACGCTGACAATCGAGGCCGATGCCGAGATCGCCTCACCGAACAAGCCGGTCGAGCGCATGATTGCTGCTGCCTACGAGATCGGTGCAACCCGCTCCGGCGATCGCTGGCTGATGGATGCCGTAAGCTGGACCTGGCGCGTGAAGCTCTCCATGTCGCTCTCGCTCGACCTCATGCGCGAACTGCGCGAAAGGGCTGAGGAAGAAGCGATCCACGTTTTTGCCCGTAACCTCAAGGATCTGTTGCTGGCCGCCCCCGCCGGCTCGCGCGCCACGATGGGTCTCGATCCGGGCATCCGTACCGGCGTCAAGGTTGCGATCATCGATGGCACCGGCAAGCTGCTCGACACAACGACGGTCTATCCTTTCCCGCCGAAGAATGACGTGCGCGGCACGCAGGCAGAGCTTGCCTCCCTCATCCGCAAGCACAATGTCGAACTGATCGCGATCGGCAACGGCACCGGCAGCCGCGAGACGGAAAAGCTTGTGGCCGATATGCTGGCTGCACTTCCTGCGCCCAAGCCCACCAAGGTCATCGTCTCTGAAGCCGGTGCCTCCGTCTATTCAGCCTCGGAAACCGCTGCTGCAGAATTCCCGCAGCTCGACGTGTCGCTGCGCGGCGCCGTCTCCATCGCGCGGCGCCTGCAGGATCCGCTCGCCGAACTCGTCAAGATCGAGCCGAAGTCGATCGGCGTCGGCCAGTATCAGCACGATGTCGATCAGACGAAGCTCTCCCGCTCGCTCGACGCGGTTGTCGAAGATGCCGTCAATGCCGTCGGCGTCGATCTCAACACGGCATCGGCGCCGCTGCTGTCGCGCGTGTCCGGCCTCGGCCGCTCGATCGCCGATGCGATCGTGCTGCATCGCGACCAGAATGGCGCCTTCGAAAGCCGCAAGGACCTGTTGAAGGTTGCCCGCCTCGGCCAGCGCACCTTCGAACAGGCGGCCGGCTTCCTGCGCATCCCTGATGGCAAGGAGCCGCTCGATGCGTCTTCCGTGCATCCGGAAGCCTATGGCGTGGCAAAGAAGATCGTCGCCGCCTGCGGCCGTGACCTTCGCTCGCTGATGGGCGACAGCGTTACCTTGAAGGCGCTCGATCCGCGCAAGTTCATCGACGAGAAGTTCGGCCTGCCGACCGTCAAGGACATCATCGCCGAGCTGGATAAGCCCGGCCGCGACCCGCGCCCGAGCTTCAAGACTGCGACTTTTGCGGAAGGCATCGACGAAATCAGCGACCTGAAACCGGGCATGGTGCTGGAAGGCACCGTCACCAATGTCGCGGCCTTCGGCGCCTTCGTCGATATCGGCGTGCACCAGGATGGTCTTGTCCACGTCTCTCAGCTCGCAGACCGGTTCATCAAGGATCCTCACGAAATCGTGAAGGCGGGCGATGTGGTCAAAGTGCGGGTCGTCGAGGTGGATGTGAAGCGCAAGCGCATCGGCCTTTCTATGCGCAAGGATGACGGCATTCCCGCCGGTTCTCCGCGTGGTGAGTCGCGTGGCAATACCGGCCAGCGCCCGCAGCAGGATCGCAAGCCCGCGCCGGCAAAGCCGCAGAGTCAAGGCGCCTTTGGCGCGGCATTGGCCGAAGCGATGAAGCGAAAATAAGGGCTTAGCCCAGTATTTGCAAAAATGTCACACTTTGGCAAATGAATCCAAAGAGTGCTAAATCCGGCGCTTGTAAGGCAGAAGAGAGCTATTAAGTTGATGTGACCATCCTGTCACATTTGCGAGGCGTCCATGGCGTCGGCATTCTTATCGATTGTCCATAAAATTGTCCGAAAGGGTTCCTTGACCCTTACTCTTGCCAATGGCGAGACCCACACGATTGGCGACGGCACCGGTGAACCGGTTGCCGTGCGTCTTGCCGATCAGGAAGCCGAGGATGCGATCCGTCGCGATCCGACGCTGAAGCTCGGCGAAATGTATATGGAAGGCCGGTTCATTCTCGAACAGGGCAACATCTACGACTTCCTAGTCCTGGTGAAGCAGAACACCACCAATGAAATCTTCGATTTCAAGATGGCTGCCCTGCTGATGGGCCGCATCGCCATGCAGCAGCTGAAGAGCCGCATGCCGGTCAACCATAATAAGCGTAATGTCGCCCACCATTACGACCTCTCCGAAAAGCTCTTCGAGCTCTTCCTCGATGAGGACTGGCAATATTCCTGCGCCTATTTCGATCCGCCGGGCATCGGCCTGGAGGAGGCGCAGGTTGCCAAGAAGCGCCACATCGCGGCCAAGCTCATGCCGCAGCCGGGCCAGCGGGTGCTGGAAATCGGTTCCGGCTGGGGCGGTATGGCCATGTATCTGGCGGAATCGACGCCCGGCCTCGATGTCACCGGCATTACGCTCAGCGAAGAGCAGTTGAAGATTTCGCGTGAACGGGCTGAGAAACGCGGTCTTGCCGATCGCGTGCGTTTCGAGCTGCAGGATTACCGCTATCTCACTGGCAGGAAGTTCGATCGTATCGTCTCGGTCGGCATGTTCGAGCATGTCGGCATCGGCAACTACGGTAACTTCTTCAAGAAGGTGCACGAGCTGCTGGATGACAACGGCATCATGCTGTTGCATTCGATCGCCCGTCCGAAGCCGAGCTTTGCGACCAACGCCTTCATCGAGAAATATATCTTTCCACAGGGCTATATTCCCTCGATCGCCGAAACGCTGGTGCCGCTCGAAAAAGCCGGGCTGCTGACCCGCGACGTCGAAGTGCTGCCGCTGCATTACGCCTACACGCTGCACCACTGGCGTGAGCGCTTCGTAGCCCGCAAGGCAGAGGCCGTCGCACTTTACGACGAGAACTTCTTTCGCATGTGGGAGTTCTATCTGGCCGGTTCCGAGATCGGCTTCCGCTGGGACGAACTCTTCATCGAGCAGATCCAGATCACCAAGAACCAATTCGCGACGCCGGATAGCCGGAATTATATTCCGGAGAACGAGGCGAAGCTTAGGGAGTTCGAGGCGACGCGTCCGCCATTGGAAAAGTTCACCTTCTGATATCGAAGCGCGGCCCGGCCGCGCTTTTTCTTTTTGGAGAGACGGATATGAGCGCACTTCCTGAAATCACCCTCGTGCGCCACGGCGAGACGGCATGGTCACTGTCGGGTCAGCACACCGGCCGCAGCGATATTCCGCTCACCGTCAATGGCGAGGCTGCCGCCCGCGCGCTCGTTCCGCGGCTAGCAGGTCTTTCCGTCTCCGCCGTCTGGTCCAGTCCCTCGCAGCGGGCGCGCAACACCTGCTCTCTTTCGGGTTTCGGGGAGGGGGCTGTCATCAAGCCCGATCTCGCCGAATGGGATTACGGTGCCTATGAAGGCATAACGACCAGGGAAATCCTCTCCAAGCGCCCCGGCTGGCAGCTTTTCCGCGATGGCTGCCCGGAGGGCGAAGCTGCCGCCGATATCGGCGCACGTGCCGATCGCATCATCGCGGAGCTTCGCCAGGTCAATGCGCCGATCTTGATCTTTTCGAGCTCGCATTTCCTGCGTGTGCTCGGCGCCCGCTGGCTCGGCCTGCCGCCGGAAGACGGCTCCCGTTTCATTCTGGATACGACGAGCATCAGCGTTCTCGGCTATGAGCACGATTTGACCGAACCGGTCATCCGCCGCTGGAACCAGAAGTAATTTCCCATCCCCTCGATCTTTCCGCCTTGGTTAAGATAGAGGTAACACCCTCGCTATAAATGTACCGATCGCCGCCGTCCGCGGCCGTTCTTGTATTGCGTTTTCTGGAGTGCGGATGTGTTTAATCGATCTGTCGTATCGATCTCTTTAGCTATTGCCCTTGCGTCTTTCAGCACCGCCTCTGCCCAGGAAGGCGGCCATTGGTGGTCCGGCGACTGGTATCTGAAAGTCGGCGTATCAGGCTTTTCCGCGCCGAAATTCGAAGGCGCCTCAAGCAACGAATTCAAGTTCAGCCCGCTGATTTCGGTCGGTCGTCAGGGCGCCGGTCCGCGCTTTTCCTCGCGTAACGACAATCCATCCTTCGCGCTCGTCGATAATAGCGGCTTCCGCGCCGGTATCGTCGGCCGCTATGTGCCTGAGCGTGACCAAGACGACGACAGCGATCTGCGCGGTCTGAAGAAGGTCAAGTGGGGTGCGGAAATCGGTGGTTTTGCCGAGGTTTACCCGACCGACTGGCTGCGTGCCCGCGCCGAAGTCCGCCAGGGCATCCGCTCCCATGATGGCCTCGTGGCCGACGTGGCGCTTGACGCCTTCACCGATATCGCGCCCGATCTACAACTGTCAGGCGGCCCGCGTGCCACCTTTGCGACAAGCGGCTACTTCCATTCCTATTACGGCGTCAACGAAGCGCAGTCAGCCGCAAGCGGACTAAAGCCTTATGACCCCTCGGGCGGCATCCAGTCTTATGGTGCTGGCACGGCACTCACCTGGAATGCGACGGAGAACCTGTCGACGAGCGCCTTCGCGGAATATAAGCGCCTTGCCGGTCCGGCCGCCGACAGCAGCCTTGTGCGCGAGAAAGGTTCGAAGAACCAGTTCCTGATCGGCTTGTCTGCGAGCTACAAGTTCAATTTCACGCTGAACTGATCCAGCCGCCCAAACACGCCCAAATCACACCCAGCCGCCGTCGACGATGAACTGCTGGCTGGTGCACATGGCGCTGTCGTCGGCGGCGAGAAACAGCGCCATGCGGGCGATGTCGGAAGGCTGCAGCCTGTCCGGCAGGCACTGGCGCTCGGCGATCTGCCGCTCACCGGCCTCATTCAGCCAGAGGCTCATCTGCCGTTCGGTCATCACCCAGCCGGGCACCATGCAATTGACACGGATGCGTTCCGGGCCGAATTCGCGGGCGAGTGCCCGCGTCATGCCCCAGATCGCCGCCTTCGCCGTGACATAGGCAGGGCAATCCGGATCGCCGACCATCCAGGTGATCGAGCCGAAATTGATGATCGAGCCGCCGCCGAGCACCTTCATGAAGGGCCGGGCGGCCTGCGCAGCGAAGAACTGGTGGCGCAGGTTGACCGCCATGCGGTCGTCCCAATAGGCGACGGTTACATCCTCCGTCTGGTGGCGGTCGTCATTGCCGGCATTGTTGCAGAGAACCTGAAGCGGGCCGTTCTGCGCGACGCCTTCAGCGATCGCGTGCTTCAGCGCCTCGATATCGCGCAGATCGCAGGGAATGAAGAGCGGCGCGGCGTGACCATCAGCGTCTATCGCAGCGGCAAGCTCGCGGCCGCTCTCCTCGGCGATATCGACGAAGGCGACCCGGCTGCCCTGGGCACAGAAGTGCCGCACCAGGCTTTCGCCAATGCCGCTTGCGCCGCCGGTAATGAACACACTTCGGCCTCGGAGGCTCGGATAGCTGGCGTAGGTCACAAGATTGTCGCTGGCATCTCGGCTCATCGGGAACTCCGGAAAGAAGGTCGTAAAGGCTGGTGGGTCGTGCGCGAATGTGGCGACCGACTGTATCAAACGGAAGACGCCGCAGGCACCCGGGAAGCGCTGCGGCGTCTTTTTTCAACGGTGTTCAGAACCGGGACCTGCGGCGGACTTCAGGCCGGTTCAGAAGCTCACGTTGAAATTAACCTTGAGAGCATGATCCTGGGTCTCTCCCGCGATCTGACCGGCATAGGATGCGCCGATCGTCGCGTTTTTCGCCAGATTGAAATCCAGGCCGGCTTCCATGGTCAGTGCATTCTTGGCAATTGGCGCACCGACGGAATCGAAGCTTGCGCCGGTATTGAAGGCGAGCTTGGAGCTCGGCGTGACATCGCCATAGGCGTGCCGCCAGCCAAGCATGCCGCGCACGGTCGCCTTGGTATCCTGCAGATCGATATCGGTGGAGGCGCGAATGCCGAACGTGGTGAAAGCGGTGTCCATGCTGGACGATCCGGTTGACAGTGCTGCGATCGTGCCGCCTTCCTCCGAGAAGGCATCGCTCTTCAGGCGGGCATAGGCGAGGTTGGCGAAGGGCTCGAAAGCGGTATCTTCAAAATCCATCCGGTAGGCCAGTTCCGCGAAGGCCTGGGTGGTGCGGGCGTCGTAGTCGGCCGATAGGGTCTCGTTGAAGGCCGGGAAGACGACATGGCGCTTGGTGCTGATATCGTGCGAGGTATAGAAGACGCCCGTGCGGAAGCCGAGCGCACCCCATTGCGTGCCGCCATAGATACCGAGATGGACGTTATCGCTCGAGCCGGATGAGGTGCGGGCATCGACGTCGAAACTGGTATTGCTGTAGCCGGCCATCGCACCGAAGCGCCATGTCCCGGCCGCCGCATCGGCGCCGAAGACGATGCCGCCGGTCGAGTGATCGAAATCGGCAACGTAGCCCGCTCCCTCGGTCGTGCTCTTGGCACCGATCGCCTGGCTCCAGATGGCGAGGCCTTCGGTGTTGCTGATCGCGCCCGTCAAACCGTTCTCATCATAGGAGGTGACCTCCGACATCGGCGTGCCCACTGCGCTGAACGCCGAGCGGAGGCGCTGGCCGACCGCGTCGTCGAGATAGAGGCTGTCCTGGATGAAGGCGCCCTTGACGCTGGAATGGATCTCGCCGGAGAGCGCATTGCCGTAGGGCCGCAGATAACGATAGAAGCCGATGGACTCGTCAATCAGCGGATCGGGCTGTTCGCGGTTGATGACATAAAGCGACCAGCCATCCTTGGTCCAGCCGAAGGAGAGACCCTCGACTTCCTGGTCGCCGGGAGTGTCGAGCTGGCCAATCTCTTCCACTTCGCCTGTCGTCAGATTGGCGCGGTAGAGCGATTTTGTATCGCTTTCCGTAGAGAAATACATCCAGCCATCAAGGATCTTGCCGCCCTGCGCCTGGTCGATCGTCCTCGAAAGGGGAATGTACTGCTTGAAGGAGCCGTCGGAGAGATTGTAGACCGCGATCTCGGTGGAGTTATCATAGGCCATGCCATAGAGGAGACCCTTCTTGGCATCCACGGCCACCCAGCTCGCGACGTCATGCTTGCCGTGCGGAGGGGTCAGTGCGAAATACTTGCCCGTATAGGTCATGTCGCTCGCATTGTAGATCGCAAAGACCGGCGTGTTGTATTTCTCGCCGGTGATGGGATCGCGGGTGCTGGTATCCAGCGAGATGTAGAGGTATCCGTCGGCGTAATCGATGTCGCCGATATGGTTGAGGCCTCTGGGCGCACCGGCAAACGGGTTTGCGAGGGCCGGATCGATCGCGCTGTTGTCGCGTGTTATCGTGTTGAAATTGCCGTCCGCCTTGTCCAGCGCGTTCGTGCCGGAAAAGTACCAGTTCTTGCCGTCGGTCGTCACACCCTGGCCGCGATAGGTGATGGGATCGTCGGTGAATGTAAACTTCTCGACCATGATCCAGGGCTCGACGGCATAAGCGGGCATGGCCGTCGCGCAGAGGAGAGCGGTCAGGATGAGCGGTCTTGCCGCTTGCGCCATGGGCGCCCTGGTTGAGGGACCTCTGGTCATGAATGGCATTTCAAGTTTCCTTTTCGTAGGGCAAAGGCTGCTTGGTCGCAGCCGAGAGGGACCGCCGACCTGATGGCAGGCAGCGGCGATGAAGGCGGCGTGACGAAAGCGCAGTGATCCGCTGACAGGCCTCGAAGGCCGGTCGGTCGCGATGCTTTTATGGAGAGTGTGGCGCGTGCCGGTTTAGCGCGCGCAGTCGAACCGATCGAAAATGCGATTATACATTTGCGATATTCGAGTTATAAGTCGCGTCATTTTCAATTTTATAAGATACCGACGCAGAAATATTAAATATAAATTGGGATATATGTTCGATGTACCAAAAATAAATCCATAATAAATCTTCCATTTTCGAGAATCTGATTCTACTTAAACATGAAAATACAGGATTATTCATACATTGCGAGTTGACGTCACTAAAGAGGCTGTTCTATGAGAGCGGTAATAGGGGAGCGATGTGACAATAGTATGAATAGTATGAAGAATACGAAGAATGCGAAAGCCCGTCTGGCTCTCGCGGCGCCCCTGCGCATGGAGGGGATGGCCGGCAGCAGCCTTCACACGAGGGTGCTCAACGAGATCGGCCCGAGCATCGTGCGAGGCGATCTCTTGCCCGGCGATCCGTTGCCGAACGCGGACGACTGGAGTGCCGCCCACGGGGTGAGCCGCACCGTGCTGCGTGAAGTGATCAAGGTCCTGGCCGGTAAGGGCATGGTGGAATCGCGTCCGAAGATCGGCACCCGCGTGCGTCCGCGCAGGGATTGGAATTTTCTCGATCCTGATGTGCTCTTGTGGCGCTACGGCGGCAGGACCACTGCCGAGGACGCCCGTTCGCTTTTCGAGTTGCGCCGCGCGATCGAGCCGACGGCCGGTGCGCTGGCGGCCGAACGCGCCACCGCAGCGGAGATCCAGCATTTGCGGGGTCTCCTGGCGGAGATGGAGCGGGCAGGCGATGACGGCGCGCGTTTTGCGGTGCCGGATCTTGCTTTCCATCAGGCCATCCTGCGCATGTCCGGTAATGAATTGATCGGTTCGCTGGCGGCACTGATCGAAACTGCGCTGGTGATCAGTTTCCGGCTTTCCGACGACAATCCGCAGGGACAGAGCCATTCGCTGCCGCTGCATCAGCAGGTCGTGGAGAGCATGGCAAATCGCGATTCCGCCGGCGCGAGCAAAGCCCTGGTTTCTTTGCTGGACGGGGCGGAGGAAGACGTGAAGCGTGCCCTGGCCGCGCGTCAGCGATAGATACGCCGGTCGGCCGGTGATCCGATGAACTTTCCTTCGTTCCGCAGGGCGGGCGCCTTATGGGGCGAAGCGGATTCCATCGAGCCGCAGATGGCAGAGCTCGCCGGCGATGGAGTCTTGACCATGGGCGCTGCCCATCGCTAGATGACCGTATGCAACAGATTGACGGTCTCAACGGGCGCGTTGCCGATGCGCCCTCGGATAATTGGGTTTATCGCATCCTGCCGCCCTGGCTGTGGCCCTATGCGCAGCTGGCGCGCTGGGACCGGCCGATCGGCTGGCAGCTCCTTATGTGGCCGTGCTTCTGGTCGGCCACGCTTGCCGCCAATGCGGCAATCGAGCCGCGCGTCTTCTCCGGTGCCCTGCTGCTCTACCATCTGTTCCTGTATTTTATCGGCTCCGTCGCCATGCGCGGCGCAGGCTGCACCTATAATGACCTTGTCGACCACGAGATCGACATGCAGGTGGCGCGCACCCGCTCGCGTCCGCTGCCCTCGGGTCGTGTGACGCGCCGGCAGGCAAAGATATTCATCGCATTGCAGGCGCTGGTCGGTCTGTTCGTGTTGTTGCAATTCAACTGGTTTGCCGTGCTTCTCGGCGTGCTGTCGCTCGGCGTCGTCGCCCTCTATCCCTTCGCCAAGAGCTTTACCGACTGGCCGCAATTCTTCCTCGGTCTTGCCTTTTCCTGGGGCGCGCTCATGGGCTGGGCAGGGATTTTCGGCAGCATCTCCTTCTCTGCCTTCCTGCTCTATCTTGCTTCTGTGGTCTGGACGATCGGCTACGACACGATCTATGCCCATCAGGACAAAGAGGATGACGAGCTGATCGGTGTTCGCTCCACCGCGCGCCTGTTCGGCGAGCGGACGCGTCTGGCGCTTGTCGGTCTCTACGGACTGACGCTGGTGCTGATGTTCCTGTCCTTTGCGCTTGCCGGTGTCGGCCTTCTGGCTTTTGTCGGTCTGTTGATAGCCGCCGGAATGTTCGCCTGGCAGATCAGGACGCTCGATATCAATGACGGCGCCCAGTGCCTCGCGCTCTTCAAATCAAACACCCGAGTCGGATTGATCATCTTTCTCGGCCTGTTCGTCTCGCTGCTTTTTGCCATTCCCTAGAGCATTCCGTTTTTCTCCGAGTCACGGAAATGCTCTATCTCTTTGGTTTCACGCAATTCCGGACGCAAAACCGCTGCGCGCTTTTGCTGGAATTGCTCTAATCTGAAATGAAAAATGACCCCGAAATGAAAAACCCGGCGCGACGGCCGGGTTTGAAATCGGTTCAGAGCGTATCGCTCAGCTGCGGGCGATAATTTCCTTGCCTTCAATCTTCATGATGACGCCGAGCTTGCCGGTCGTGCGGCGCACGAGGAAGCGCGGGCGGCGGTTTGCGAAATAGGAGTGACGACGGCGCGGCTTCATTTCGCTGGTGCGCAGTCCGCCGAGATGTTCTTCGAGGGGGCGGGCGACACCATCGGCTTCCACCATCAGCATGGGAATGCCGAAGGCTTCTGACCAGCTGCGCCAGTCGGCCGCGATATCGCCGAGGTCATGGGCGACGAGCAGCGGAATGCAGAGTTCCGGATCTTCGTGATGCAGCTCGAGCGTCACGGTGACTTCACCATTGCCATGGTCGATGGCGCGGGCTGCAACGCCTTTGAAGACGCGCCGCGGCAAGGCGATGGAGAGCGGCAGGCCGCTGGAGGGGAGAATCTTGCGCAGGACCGCGCCGCGTTCGTCGATCGTTATGCTGACGTCACTGGCATGGTCGTGGATGGCATAGCTTACCTGTTGCGGAAAGCGAGACGGATCAAGACGCAATGTCGTGCCAGCCCAGACGGGCTTCAGAACGGTATTCTTCATTTCATTTCTACCCTTGTCTTACCTGAGAGCCGGTTTCCGGTCTTCTCCTTGGGACTTTTCGTCCTCTATGGCCCGACAATAGGCGGCCCCCGTTCCGTACAGCTTAAAAATTGCGGTTAAAGAAATCCTGCCTCCGGGAATGGTTAGCAAAACTGAATATGGCAGGGTTTCCGGATGGTGAACGCGCTGGTGTCTTAAAGCGAGACAGCCTCAGGTAAGTCTCAGGTAAGCTCTGCATGGCAAAATACGCGCAACAATAGTCCGTCATTTTTAAAGACATTGCCGAAAAGGGTGCGCTTAATGATTACGGCATCTCTCGCGTATACGATCCTGTCTCGCGACATGACCAAGAGCCTGGACCGCGTCGCCAATCAGGCGCAGGTCAAGAAAGACGCCCAATATTACGCCGACAACATCAACAAGGTGAAGAACGTCGACGACTTCCTTGGCGACTACAAGCTCTATAGCTACGCTATGAAAGCTTACGGTCTCGACGACATGATCTATGCCAAGGCCTTCATGAAGAAGGTTCTGGAGAGCGATCTCACGAATGCCAACAGTTTTGCCAACAAGCTTTCCGACACGCGTTACAAGGAATTCGCCGCCGCCTTCAACTTCAATGCGCCGCCCAAGGATATTCAGACGGACGCACAGGAAGACGATCTGATCGGCCTCTACAAGCAGTCCTTTGCCGACGCGGCACAGCAGACTGCCACCGAAACGAAATATTACAGCGCGCAGATGGATGGCGTGAAGACCGTTCAGGACTTCGTCGGCAATTCCCGTCTGCTGAACTACGCGTTGAAGAGCGTCGGCATCGACCCGACCTACATGTCGAAGGACTACGTCGCCAATGTCCTGACCACTGACATCAGCAAGCTTGGCGGTAATGCGCCTGATCCGAGCGATCCGGCTTACGATCCGACCAAGACATATGTCGGTGACAAGCTCTATGCGCTCGCGCAGCAGTTCAACTTCAAGCCTGATAACGGCGACACCCAGTATTTCCGCAGCAATATCGGTTCGGTGCAGTCGGTCGACGACCTTCTGGCGGATCCGCGCCTGCGCACGGTGGCGCTCCAGTCCGTCGGCATCGATCCGGCAACAGCCGATAACGCTTTCATCAAGATGGTGCTGACAAGCGATCCGGCCACACTTGGCGGCGACGCGCCGCTCAACAACCCTAATCCGTCGCTCAACTATGTCGGCGACAAATACAAAGAACTTCGTTCTTACTTCAACTTCAACGCCGATGGTTCGGTCAATGGTTCGGCGCAGAATTCCGGCCAGACCGATGCGGTCGCAGAGCTATACGCGTTCCGCGCTCCCGCAGTTGGCGGCGCCGCCCAGACCGCGACACAGAAGAACAACGTCATCGAACAGTATAACATCAAGACTGCACCGCAGATCGTCGACCGCGACGGTACGGCGAGCGATGTGTACTATACCAGCCCGGCAATGTCGGATCTCAACAAGAGCTACTATGTGTCCAAGATCGGCACGATCACCAATGTCGATCAATTGGTCAACGACAAGCGGCTTGCGGATTACGTTCGGTCCGCATTCGGCATGGATCCGGGCTTTACGCAGCTGAAGAGCGTCCTGACAGATCCGGCCTATGCCCGTTCGGTCGATTTGGGAGATGCTTATAAGGCCTTCAATTTCAAGTCCGACGGTACGATCTCTCCGACGAAGCGCGCGCAGTCCTATGACCAGTTGACGGGTATGGTGAACGCAGCGTCGAACGTTTCCGGTTACTTCTCGAACAAGATGGTACCCGCGAGCGGTCCCAGCACGATCAACAATGTCGACGAACTGCTTTCCGACAAGACTCTGACCTCTTATATCAAGGATGCCTACGGCCTCGGTCAGGATTTCAGCAATGCCGAGCTGAAAAACATCCTCACGGATTCCGCCTACGCCGCGACGGCGGGCCACCAGGACATCCATGACGCCTTCAATTTCAACGCGGATGGTTCGGTCAACGGCACGATCCAGAGCGCCGCGCAGCTTAAGGGCATCAACCAGCTTGCTGCAAACAATGCGTCCTACTATCAGGCCAAGCTCGCGGATCTCTCGAACAACGGCTCGACCGCGGCTGTCGACGTTTTCCTCGCCGACAGCAAGCTGGTCAGCTTCCTGCGCACCAACCTGCAGATCAGCGATACCATCAGCGATGCCACGCTTCGCAGCATTCTGACCGATCCGACGGTCGCGGCGGCTCAAGGCTATAGCGACGTCTACCAGCTCTTCAACTTCCGTCAGGACGGCACGGTCGCTCAAAACACCCTTTCGCAGAGCGCCGACCAGGTTGCGGCATTGAACAAGAAGGCAGACGACGCAGCCGCCTATTACGGCAGAACGATGCCTTCGATCTCCAGCGTCGATCAGTTGCTCGGCGATCAGAAGCTCAACAATTACATCCGTTACGCCTTCAGTATTCCGACGAGCGTTTCGGATACAGATCTGCGCAGCATCCTCACCGATCAGAGCGGTACCGGCCCCTATGACAAGGTGAAGGCTGCGTTCAATTTCCAGGCGGACGGCACCGTTGTCCCCGGTCTTCCGGCGCAGACGACCACACAGATGGCCTCCTTGAACTCGGCTGCTAACATACGGGAGCAAGGCACTCTGGACCGGATGGGCGACATCAATGATGTCGATCAGCTGCTTGCCGATTCATCCCTGACTGACTATCTGAAAATGGCGTACGGCCTGGCCTACGACACGAGCAACGCCGAGCTGAAGAGTATTCTCACCGACCCTGCCTATGCCGCATCCGTCGGCCAGGCCGATCTCAACGCCGCCTTCAATTTCGCTGCGGACGGCTCGCTGCCGACCTCGACATCCCCCCAGACTGGCGAGCAGACGACGAACACGTCAGACAATTACGGCGCTCGCGCCAACAATCAGGGCAACGATCTCATCGACCGCATCGTCGCGAACTACAAGTCGCGAATGGATGACGCCAATGGCGTGAAGAATGTCAATGATTTCATGAAGACCAACAAGACCGCCGACACGCTCCTCGGTAACGACTCCTATCCCGATCTTTATCAGATGGCGCTGCAGGCTTACGGACTGACGACGAATGACGTCTCGCGCTCCACCATGCGCAAGCTGCTCGTCAGCGACCCCTATGATCCGAAGGGATATGTCGCGTCGTTCAAGGACGACCGCATCACCAAGATGGTCCGTGCTTTCAATTTTGGTGCCGATGGCAAAGCTGCCGAACCCATGGCGGCTCTCTCTGCTGCCACGATGGCGAAATATGCGACCGATTATAAGTCGCACGTGACCATGCTCATGAAGGACGGTCCCGCAAAGGACCGCGCTTCAAAGGATGCGACCAAGGAGGTGGATTATTTCGGCAAGACCATTCCCACCGTAACATCGCTCGACGATTTTCTGGGTGACAAGCGTCTGACGGATCTCGTGCTGAAAGCAAATGGCCTCGATCCGAAGAAGTACGACAAGGATACGCTGAAGAAGATCTTCACCTCCGATCCTGATGACAAGAAGAGCTATCTCAGCACTACGGCCGACGCGCGCTTCAAGGAGATCGTCGCATCCTTCAATTTCGGCAAGGACGGCAACCTGACACGCGCCAAGATGGGTACGGTCCAGGACAAGCAGGCCGAGGCGAATACGCAGCAGCAATATGTGCAGATGACCCTGGAAACCCAGGAGGGCGAAAAGAATGACGGCGTTCGCCTGGCGCTCTATTTCAAGCGCAAAGCCGGCGACGTTACCTCGCTTTACTCGATCCTCGGTGATAAGGCGCTCTATCAGGTCGTCCAGACGACCTATAGCCTGCCGGCGCAGATTTCGTCGATGGACGTCGCCAAGCAGGTCGATCTGCTCGGCCGTTTCGTGAAGCTAGAGGACCTGCAGGATCCCAAGAAGGTCGACAAGCTCGTCAAGCGCTTCGCGGCCATGTACGACATAAAGAACAACACGCAGCAGTCGCCGGCGCTCCAGCTTTTGACCGGCGGCACCGGCTAGGCGTCATCGTCGCTTTGATAATGGCGTGAGCTTCCCAGAGTCCAGGAAGGGTTCTAGAGGCTCACCACTTTGTCCGGGTTCATGATGCCGGCCGGATCAAAGGCGCGCTTGATGCGGCGCATCAGTTCCATCTCGATTGCCGGCCGGATCGACGCCAGTTCGTCACGCTTCAGCTGACCGATACCATGCTCGGCGGAAATCGAACCGCCGTGGGCAAGCACCAGCCCGTGCACGATATGGTTCATCTCGTGCCAGCGGGCGATGAAGGCATCCTTGTCAGCGCCGACAGGCTGCGAGATGTTGTAATGGATGTTGCCGTCGCCCATATGGCCGAAGGCGCAGATGCGCGCACCGGGCATGGCGGCCATCACCGCCTCTGCAGCCTCGTTCATGAAGTGCGGTATCTTCGAAACCGGCACGGAAACGTCGTGCTTGATCGAACCACCCTCGGGCTTCTGAGCATCCGACATGCTCTCGCGCATGTGCCAGAGCGCCTTCTGCTGCGCGACGGAGGAGGCGATTGCCGCATCCTCGACCAGTCCCGCCTCGAAACCCTGTTCCAGCACGGCATTCATCATCCGCTCGGCCGTCTCGGCCGAATCTGAGGTGGAGATATCGACTAGCACATACCAGTCATGCGGCGTTTCCAGCGGATCGCGCACGCCATCGATATTGCGCGCGGTGATTTCGACACCGAAACGCGGCATCAGTTCAAAGCCGGTGAGCGAGGCGCCGCAGAGGCTGGAAGCGAGGTTGAAGAAGGCGAGCGCATCCTCGACTGAAGAAAGCCCTGCAAAGGCCACCTGATGGCCGAGCGGCTGCGGGAAGAGCTTCAGTACCGCACCGGTGATGATGCCGAGCGTGCCTTCCGCGCCGATGAAGAGATCGCGCAGGTCATAGCCGGTATTGTCTTTCTTCAACCGGCGAAGCCCGTCCCAGATCTCGCCTGTCGGTAGCACGACTTCCAGGCCGAGGCAGAGCTGGCGCATGTTGCCGTAAGCGAGAACCGCCGTGCCGCCGGCATTGGTGGAAAGGTTGCCGCCGATGCGGCAGGAGCCTTCCGAGCCAAGCGACAGCGGAAACAGGCGGCCATGCGCCTCGGCCGCCTTCTGCACGTCGGCGAGGATTGCACCACCGTCGGCGACCAGAACGTTTGCGACCGGATCGACATCGCGGATCTTGTTCATGCGTTCGAGCGAAAGGATGATGTCCGCCTTGCCCTCGCGCGGCGTCTGCCCGCCGACGAGACCGGTGTTGCCGGTTTGCGGTACGATGGCCGTACCGGTTTCGGTGGCAAGCTTCATGATCGCGGAGACTTCCTCAACCGTACCGGGTTTCAGCAGGAGAGGGGAGGAGCCGTGATAGAGGCCGCGGTTTTCGATGAGGTGCGGCGCGAGATCAGCTTCGCTGCGCAGCGCATATTTCTCGCCGACGATAGCGGTGAAACGTTCGATGATCTCTGGCGAAATGCTTGTGCTGCTCATGGAGCCCGGTCCCTCTTCCTCACTCGCGCGGTGCTGCCGCTCGCCGCAGCCGGTCGTTGATCGCTTCTCCAAGCCCTTCATCGGGGATTGGCGAAAAGGCGATCGTGGCCGCGCCGCTGGCGTCGGCCTTCTTCATGTAGTCGAAAAGATTGGCGGCCGCTTCCGAGAGGTCGCCGCGCGGGCTGAGGTTCAGCACCATCGCCGCTTGCTCGGCGCCTGCCACCCCGTCCGGACCGAAGGCAATCAACGCTTCACCGGGTTCCAGTGCCGTGGCTTCGAGCCGGACGGCCGCGCCCGGCGCGTAATGCGAGGCGAGCATGCCCGGCGCTTCGATCGCCGCGGCTGCCTTCTTCGAACGCAGCAAATGCTTGCCGACAACCCGCTCGATCTCCTTGACCGGCAGTCCCCCGGGCCGCAGTAGTCGCAGTTCGCCGTTCTCGACTTTTACGATCGTCGATTCCACGCCGACAGCGCTGGCGCCAGCGTCAAGGATGAGAGGTATCTTTGCCCCGAGATCAACCTCGACATGGGCAGCGCTTGTGGCGCTCACCTTGCCGGACGTATTGGCGCTCGGAGCTGCAAGCGGTCGTCCGAAGGCACGGATCAGATCTCCGGTAAAACCCTTGGGTATGCGGATGCCGACGCTGTCTAGGCCCGCGGTCGCCAGCGCATGGATCGCGGTGCCTGATTTCAGTGGCAGTACCAGCGTCAGCGGGCCGGGCCAGAAGGTTTCTGCCAGGGCGCGGGAGATCGGATCGAATTCGGCATAGGTCTCTGCCATCGCAAGATCCGCCATGTGGCAGATCAGCGGATTGAAGCGTGGCCGCCCCTTGGTCTCGTAGATGCGGGTGATAGCAGCCGGATTGGTGGCATCGGCGGCTAGGCCATAGACGGTCTCGGTCGGAATGGCGATCGCAAAGCCTTCGGCAAGTGCCGCGCAGCCGGCTTCGAGTGCCGTCTGCCTGTCCGCCTTGATGTCGATTATTCTTGCCATGTCCTGCCCGGTTTTACTGCGGCAGTCATTAGGCCTTCCTTGCGGCGCGATCAATCCCGCCCGGAGTTGGTAGATCAACTGTCGGCGAACCTACAGTTGGCGGATGATCTGGCGAAGCTGCTCGTTGCGGGCGCCGAGCAAGAGGATGTTGCGGATGGCGATCTGTGGATCGTTGGTGCGGAAGAGCAGGCCGTTGCCGCGCACGGAGCGGTCGACCACCATCTTCTCCGGCGTGCTCTCGCCAGGCTTGATCGCCACGGCAAAATACATGCGGGAGCCCTGCACCGCGATATTGTCGAAGAAATTGTCGTTGTCGCCGATGTCGGAATAGAAGTTGGCGATATAGAAGGCCCAGGCGACTTCGTCGTAGCGGGCGAACTTGGTGCGCGAGGCGGTCACATGGCAGTAGCCGAGATGCGGGCTGTCCGCCAGCGTCCGGTGGAAGATCAGCTTCGGAAACTGGATCGAGCGGTGGAAGCCGTTGATGTTCTGGTGGGTCTTTTCGCCGGCGGCCTGCAGCTTGCGTGCCGTCTTTTCTGCGACTTCCTCATGCGTGAGGTAACGACGCTCGTCCGGCAGCCAGTCCTCGCGGCGGCGACTGATGCGGCCGGTGCGGAGGAATTCCGAATGCTTGGTTTGCAGCCGCGGTTCGATGAGCTTGGGCGCTTCCCGCGTGTCGAAATATCGGAGTTTGGCCATGGCTGTCGCAGTCTTCCGCTATGTGGGTCGTCTGCAAGGATAGGATTTCGTGCTTAACGCCCTGTTAAAATGACCGGAAGAAGGCGCGAGAGCTGGGTTTGAGTGCGACGTGTCGCAAATGCGACAGGAGGTTTAACTGCCACATTGGATTCACTCATGTCCGAAGGGTCATCAAATGTCGCAATTGATGATAATCAAAGGCGAGTGAATGTTTCTGGGGACCGCTCGACTCCCTGTCGTCAATTTCGAAGCGGATGTCGCTTTACAACCAAGCGGCCGGCATGCTCGGTGCTTAAATAACGCCATGACCAGTTCTCCGGAGGGAGAAGGAAGCGGGCGCGCTTCCGCTGCGGTGCTCGAAAAGAGTAGCAGCCACATGCACGAGGATAGGCAGATGGATATTCGCAGCAACGTTTTGCGCCAGCTCAAGAGCCGCCGCGAGGGTTTCAGTCTCGAACAGCCCTTCTACATTGACGAGGATTATTTCCGTCTGGACATGGAGATGATCTACTATCGCGACTGGCTGTTCATCGGCCATGATTGCGAACTGCCGAAGCCGGGCGCCTACTTTACCGTCCAGATCGGCGAGTATCCCGTCGTCATCGTGCGCGGCCGCGACAATGTCATTCGCGCCTTCCACAATAGCTGTCGCCATCGCGGCTCGCGCGTCTGCACCAAGGAGCACGGCTCGTCGGTACGCCTCGTCTGCCCCTATCACCAGTGGACCTATGATCTCGACGGCAAGCTCGCCTTCGCGCGCCATATGGGCGATGATTTCGACAAGAGCGGCTACGGGCTGAAACCGGTCCATTGCGAAATCGTCGCCGGTTACGTCTTCATCTGCCTCGCCAATGTCGCGCCGGACTTCCAGACCGTGCGCGACAAGGTCGAGCCCTATATGGCGCCCCACCACATCAGCGAGGCCAAGATCGCCTTCCAGAGCACCATCATCGAGAAGGGCAACTGGAAGCTGGTTTGGGAAAACAATCGCGAGTGCTATCACTGCGCCGCAAACCATCCCGAGCTCTGCCGCACCTATCCGGAAGCACCGAGCGTGACAGGCACGGACGGAGGCGCCGACGATCCGGAAATTGCCGGCCACTGGGCGCGCTGCGAGGCTGCCGGTCTGCCGAGCAAGTTCCAGATCTCGCCGGACGGGCAGTTCCGCACCGCCCGCATGCCGCTGATCGAGGATGCCGAAAGCTACACCATGTCCGGCAGGCCGGCCGTCAAGCGCCCGCTCTCCGACGACGTCAAGATCAGCCACATCGGCACCATGCTGCTCTTCCACTATCCGACGACGTGGAATCATCTGCTCGGCGACCACGCCATCTCCTTCCGCGTGCTGCCGCTCAGCGCCAATGAGACGGCTGTGACGACCAAATGGATTGTTCACAAGGATGCTGTCGAAGGTGTCGATTATAACCTCGAAGAGCTGACCCACGTCTGGACCGAAACCAACGACCAGGATCGCCGCATCGTCGAAGAGAACGCTTTCGGCATCCGTTCGCCGGCCTATGAGCCCGGTCCTTATTCGCAGGTCCACGAAGGTGGCGTCATGCAGTTCCTAGAATGGTATTCGAACTTCATGGTCAATCGCCTGCAGGGTGATCAGGCCAAGCTTTCGGTCGTTGCCTGAGGGCGATAATCACCGGTTAATGTCCGGTTCATTTCTCCTTCGGTAGAGATGGAGTGCAGATGCCGTAAGCGGGTCTTTCGGGAACAATTTTCCGTTTTATCCGTTACTCAACAGGCTTTTTTCGCTCTTGATCGGAGACATGTAATGTTTGGGCTGAGTAAGAAGGTCGCGACTGCGGTTATGGCCGCCGCCGCCGTTGTGACGAGCTTCGTGCCGTCGCAGGCAATCCAGATGCCGATCGCCCCGCAGGTGGAAAAATCTTCGCCTGTCGAAAACGTTCAATATCGCCGTTACTATCGTCCGGGTTATCGCCCCGGCTACTATCCGGGCTACCGCCCCGCCTATCGCTCTGGCTGGTATGGCGGCTATCGCGGCTACTCCTATTATCGTCCGGGCTACCGTCACTATAACGGCTACTGGTATCCGCTGGCAGCTTTCGGCGCCGGTGCCATCATCGGCGGCGCCGTCGTCGCTCAGCCGCGCTACTATGCGCCCGCACCGGCACCCTCGGGTATCAATCCGAGCCACGTCGCCTGGTGCGAAAACCGCTACCGTTCCTACAGGGTCTACGACAACACGTTCCAGCCCTATAACGGTCCGCGCCAGCAGTGCTATTCGCCCTATTACTGAGGCAAGCCACAGATTGGTACAAAACGCCCGGCCATCGCGCCGGGCGTTTCATTTAGAGAATACGCACCCGCTTCAAGAGCCACCAAGCAAAAGCGATGGAGGCGAGGATGAGCCCCACGGCATATTCCGTACCGTAGTCGCCGACGGCGAAGGGCAGGTTGGCCGTGTTCATGCCGAAGAAGCCGGTCACCAGTGTCGGCGGCAATAGGAATGCCGTCATGATCGACAGGATGTAGAGGTGGCGGTTCGTCTCCGAGGAGAGCTTGGAGTCGATTTCTTCATGCAGCAGCCTTGCCCGGTCCTGCAGCGCATAGACATCGTGGTCGACGGTCTCCAGGCGGCTCGTCAGCCGCCCGGCAATATCGTCAAAACCGAAGGGCATTTCGTCTTCGTCGGAGGCTGCGGCTCGCCGCATCAGCGCGAGAACTGTGCGCAGGTGGCGATGCAGACGGACGATCGTGCGGCGGACGGGAGCAAGCCTGCGGCGCTCGTCACGCGGCGCGTTGTCGTAGACGAAGTCCTCGATCAGGTTGAGCTCTTCGGTGAGCTCCATGACGACTGATATCAGCGTACGCTGGAACTCGGTCACCAGCAGCTCGAAGAGATCGACGGGGCGGGTGAACTTGCCCGGATTCTTCTCGATCATCACACGTGTCCGCTCCACGCTTCTCAGCGGCTGCAGGCGCGTGGTGATGATGAAACGGTCGGATATGGCGAAATGCAGCCAACCGAGATCGGCCGTGTCCTGATCGAATTCGCGCTGGCAGTCCACCAGTGTGCCGTAGAGCATCTGCTCATCGACGGTCAGGACCGCGTGCGTGTCGCGCGTGGTCAGCGCCGACTTGGCGTCATCCATCACGCCGAGCGTGTCGAGCAGGGCGGGCACACGGGCGTCGGCGAGGTTGAGATGCAGCCAATAGAAACCGTCGTCCGTGGTCAGCTCCGCGGCAGTCGCGCTGTTTTGCAGCCGCGCGGCTCTCCTGCTTTCCGGCGAGAAACGGTAGGCCCATACGAGGCCGGGTATATTGACGGGCAAGGTATCCATTATTGCCGATCCTCTCGCGAAAGCGATCAATCCTACTAAAGCATGTCGCGCAAAACTGTGTAGCGGTTTTGCGATAACGACATGCGTCAAAACAAAGGCCTAAAGCGTGGCGGCGGATCTGAAAGATCGCGACACGCTTAGAGATTCTCCATGACGTTTGTTTGTGCAAGTGCACAAGCGAAAAGGCGCTCTCGATCAAGGTTATAGACCGAAACCAAATTGACGTTTACGTAAAAATCAATTAGCTCTTCGAATGGAGGCGCTTGTGCACCGGCTTTGCCGTACGTGAGCTGAATGCGGAGGGAAATAAGATGTATAAGGCGCCTGTCGAGGAAATCGCGTTCACGCTGAAGCATGTCGCCGGCATGGCTGAGGCGATTGACGGCGGTCTTCTGGGCGATCTTAGCGAAGATCTCGTCGATGCTATCCTTGCCGAGGCGGGACGATTTGCCACGGAGGAAATCGCCCCTCTCGCCGATATCGGCGACCGCCAGGGCGCCCGGCTTGCGGATGGCGCGGTGAAAACGCCGGACGGCTGGCGCGACCTCTACCGCAATTGGGCCGCAGGCGGCTGGAACGGCTTGACCGCGCCGGAGGACTTCGGTGGCCAGGCTTTGCCGCACATGCTGAATGTCGCGGCCCTCGAAATGTGGAACTCCGGCTCCATGGCTTTCGCGCTCTGCCCGACGCTCACCATGGGTGCCGTCGAGGCGCTGAACGTGCATGGCAGTGCTGCTCTCAAGGAAAAATATCTGGCGCGCATGGTGTCCGGTGAATGGACCGGCACGATGAACCTCACGGAACCCCATGCCGGCTCCGATCTCGGCGTGCTGAAGGCGCGCGCCGAACGCCGCGACGACGGCAGCTACCGCATCTTCGGCCAGAAGATCTTCATCACCTGGGGCGAGCACGACGCGGCCGGCAACATCATCCATCTGGTGCTGGCTCGCCTGCCGGATGCACCCGCCGGTACGCGCGGCATCTCGCTCTTCCTCGTGCCGAAATTCCTCGTCAACGATGACGGCTCGCTCGGCGCCCGCAATGATCTTCATTGCCATTCGCTCGAGCATAAGCTCGGCATTCACGGCTCGCCCACCTGCACCATGATCTATGGCGACGGCAAGTTCGGCGACGAGAAGGGTGCGATCGGCTGGCTGATCGGCGAGGAGAACAAGGGTCTCGCCTGCATGTTCACGATGATGAATAACGCCCGCCTCGCCGTCGGCATGCAGGGTGTGGCGATCTGCGAGGCGGCGACGCAGAAGGCGATTGCCTATGCCAAGGAGCGCAAGCAGGGCAAGGCGCCCGGCTGGAGCGGCTCCGGAATGAGCCCGATCATCGACCATCCCGATGTCATCAGGATGCTGCTTACCATGAAGGCACTGACGCAAGGCTCACGCGCCATCGCCTATGCCTGCGCACACGCGATCGACATGGCGCACCGCGCCAATGAGCGACGCGAACACTGGCAGGAGCGCGCTGCGCTGCTTACGCCGATTGCCAAGTCCTTCGCGACGGATGCCGGCGTCGATGTCGCCTCCCTCGGTATCCAGGTCCATGGCGGCATGGGTTTCATCGAGGAGACGGGTGCCGCCCGCTATCTGCGCGATGCCCGCATCGCCCCGATCTATGAAGGCACGAACGGCATTCAGGCGATCGATCTCGTCACCCGCAAGCTGCCTTTGTCTGATGGCGAGCAGGTCAAGGGCTTCATTGCCGAACTGAAGGCGATCGCTGAGGCTGTCCGCAGTTCAAATCTCGACGGTTTCGGCTCGACGGCCAACAGGCTGGAGGCAGCACTTGCCGATCTGGCAGAGGCGACCGACTGGCTTCTCGCGCGCCTTGCAGAGGGCGAGTCCGCCGAGGCCCTGTCAGGAGCAACGCCCTATCAGCGTCTTTTCGGCCTTGCGCTCACCGGCTGCTATCTCGCCAAGGGCGGCCTTGCCCGCACCGCGGATGGGGCAAGCGAGGGCCGCATCGCGCTCTGCCGTTTCGCGGCCGAAAACCTTTTGTTCGAAACGGCGGCGCTGAGAGACCGTGTCGTCAACGGTGCCGACAGCCTTGCCGCTGCCCGCACCGTTCTTGCTTGAGGAGCTGAAAATGAGCGATCCCATCATCATCGAACGGTCTGCAGCTCATCCGGCCGTCCAGCTCATCCGTTTCAACCGACCGGAAAAGAAGAACGCCTTCACCCGGGCCATGTATCGCACCATGGCCGACGCGTTGAACGCCGCCAATGCCGATGCCGGTATCCGGGTGACGGTCTTTCTCGGCACCGAAGGCTGCTTCTCGGCCGGCAATGATATCGGCGATTTTCTCGCCGCGGCCATGGGCGGCAGCATGGGCCAGGAGCTGATCGATTTTCTCTATGCACTCGTCAATGCCGAAAAGCCGCTCGTCTCGGGCGTCGATGGCCTAGCGATCGGCATCGGCACGACGCTCAACCTGCATTGCGACCTGACTGTTGCTTCCGACCGCAGCCAGTTCCGCACTCCCTTCGTCGATCTGGCGCTGGTGCCTGAGGCGGGCTCGAGCCTGATCGTCCCGCGCATTATGGGCCATCAGCGTGCCTTCGCCATGCTCGTTGCCGGCGAGGCATTTACGGCTGAGGATGCGAAGGAAGCCGGCCTGATCTGGAAGGTGACGACGCCGGAAGGGGTGGAAAGCCAGACGATCGCTGCGGCCGCAAAGCTTGCCGCCAAACCGCCGGAAGCTTTGAAGATCGCCCGCGATCTCGTTCGCGGCCCGCGGGAGGAGATCATCGCGCGCATCGATGAAGAGGCCCGCCACTTCGCTACCCGCATGAGAAGTGACGAGGCGCGCGCTGCCTTCGAGGCTTTCATGCGTCGCTGAAACCCTAAAAATTAGTGGTTATTATCAGATGCGAATTTAAAGCCTCTCTTAAGCAGGCTCTAACTATTGAATGGGGGACGGATCCCCCAACCGTCCGGGCGCGTGACGTGTTTCGTACGACCCCCCTTGTCCGAATTTATCCACGGCTATCGCCCGTTCGCAGCGCGCTTAACCCCCGCGCTGCGAAACCATTTGAAGAGCGTATCGGCAGGCTGCCGACGGCCGCTCACTTCTCCAGCGTTGCCACCACCTCAACATGCGAGGTCCAGAGGAACTGGTCGATGGGCGTGACCGATGTAATTCGGTAGCCGCCCTCGACGAGGATGGCGAGGTCGCGGGCAAGCGTCAGCGGATTGCAGCTCACCGCCACCACCTTCTTGACGATCGAGCGCGCCAGTTCCTTGCACTGGAACTCCGCGCCCGCCCGTGGCGGATCGAAGACGACGGCGTCGAAGACTTTGAGTTCCGAGGTCATCAGCGGGCGGCGGAAGAGATCGCGTTTTTCGACGGTCACCGGTTTCAGGCCCTGCGTATTGCGCGCCGCGTAGTCGAGTGCTGCAATCGCCTTGCCGTCGCCTTCAACGGCATGCACGCGGCCGAGACGGGCAAGCTGCAGCGAAAAGGTGCCGGCGCCGGCAAAGAGATCGGCGATCCGCTTGGCCTTGCCGACATGCGCAAGCACCAGCTTTGCCATCGCCTCTTCGGCGGGCTTCGTCGCCTGCGTGAAGCCGCCGGCAGGCGGATAGACCTGGATACCGCCGAACTCGACGACCGGCTTGGCCGGCTCGATCAGGATTTCACCATCGAGCGAAACGCGGGCAATGCCGCGAAGGCCGAGTATGACCTCGACCGCCTTGCGACGCTGCTGGTCGGACAGCTTCTTGATGCCCTCTATTGCGAGATCGAGGCCGGAGAGCGTTTCGAGAACCGCGATGCGGAAGGCATCCGCGTTGGTTGCGACCGCCGCTCCAACCACCCTGATCGCCGGCAGCCGGGACATGATCCCCGCCGACGAGATGGGACATTCCTCGATGGCGACGATATGGTGACTTTCGGCCTGGTTAAAGCCGATGAGCATATCCTTCTCGGTCTTGCGCGCCGCAAAGACTACCCGCCGCCGCTCGCCAGGATGGGCGGCGACGATCTCGCCGACCTCCGGCGTCAGCCCTTTGGACTTCAGCGCATCGATGACGAGCTGCCGCTTGAAGGCGCGGTAGGGCGCATCTGCCATATGCTGCAGCGTGCAGCCGCCGCAGGTGCCGTTGACGCCGTCCGGCCCGAAATGCCGGCAGGGCGGCTCCTGCCTGTCGGCGGAGGCAGAGGCGATCGACATGACCGTGCCCTGGCTCTTGACGCGGGCGATCGCCACCGTCTCTCCCGGCAGCGTGAAAGGCACATAGACAGGTCCGTCCTTGCCGTTAGCAACACCGTCGCCCTGTGCGCCGAGCCTGTCGATGGTGATTGTTTCCGTGCTCACGCTTTTGTCCCTGCCAATAGAAATTCCTGATTGCCGTCTCCGCCCGAAATGGGCGAGGGGATGAGCCCGAAACTCTTCCAGCCCATGTCTTCAGTGAACCATCGCTCGAGTTCTGCCGCCACGGCAGGTCCGGAAGTTGGATCCTTGAGCAGCCCGCCCTTGCCGATAGCCTCCCGCCCTGCCTCGAATTGCGGCTTGACGAGGATTGCAGCAAGCGCTCCCGGCTCCGCAATATCGAGCGCCGGAGCAAGCGCCAGCTTCAGCGAGATGAACGAGACGTCGGAGACGATGAACTCCGCAGGGTGATCAATATCCTCAGCCGTCAGATTGCGGGCGTTCAGCCCCTCGACATTTGTCACGCGCGGATTGCCCGATATCCTCGGATGCATCTGCCCGTGGCCGACATCGATTGCCGTCACATGCGCAGCACCCCGTTCCAGCAGCACTTCGGTAAAGCCGCCGGTCGAAGCGCCGACGTCGAGACAGTGCCGTCCTGCCGGGTCGAGCCTGAAGTGGTCGAGCGCTGCCACCAGCTTCAACGCTGCGCGCGAAACATAATCCTGCGCCGGGTCGTCAATCTCGATTGTCGCATCGGCGCCGAAGACGGCGCCGGCCTTCGTCACTACCTTGCCGGCGACCTTCACCGTGCCGCGTGCCACGGCGTCTCGCGCCCGCGAGCGGCTCGCAAAGAGGCCGAGGGTGACGAGAAGCTGGTCGAGGCGCTGGCTGTTTTGATCTGACATCGGCTGTGAATGACCGTCAAAGCCGCCGGTTGCAAGCATTTTGTTGGCACCGCGGGCAGGCCAGCGCAGCCTCGCATCGCCGGAACTGCAATAAACTAAACCGACCTGTGCTGCGACGCACCAAATTTAAACAATTTTAAATCCTGCCCGCATAGGTTCCCTTTGATTGCAGCGGCTCGCTTTTGAATCGCTTCGTGCCATGAAGGCTCCCGCGTCCTCCCCGCCGATCATGTCCCTCATCAAGAAGTCTTGTGGCTGCGCATTTGCGTGGTCGCCCCTTGTCGCGCCTGATGTCGCCAGGAGAAATTGACCGATGTTCGCTCGAAACATATCCTTGAATGGTAAGCTTGCGGCCACTTTCGCAGCACTCATCCTTATTTTCGTATCCGTTTCCGCTTTCGTTTATTCCAAGGCAACGACGTCGGCGAGCGCTTCCGCCGAACAGGAAAAATCCGAGCTTCTCGTAAACCAGATCGATGACGCGCTGCAGGCCATGCTCGAGCAGGCCGTCAACCTGCGCGGCTTCATTCTCTTCCGCAGCGACAGCACCTATGGCGATATTTTTGCCAACCGCGAGCGCATGCTGAAGGCGATTGCCGCTGCAAAACAGACCGCCGCTTCCCAGCCTGAGGTCGTCTCGATGATCGACGACATGCAGAAGGCTGCAGACCTCTATTTCCACGAGCTCGCCGAGCCGCAGGCCAAGGCCCGCAAGGAAACAGAAACGCCGATCGCAGAGGTCGTCAAGATCGGTGTCAACGCCACCAAGGGCCAGCTCGACGGCTTCCGCGCCGCTTCCGCCAAGATCAAGTCTCTCGCCCGCGACAAGTCCGTAGCACTCGCCGCGGCTCAGGCGGACGCCAACAGCGATCTCAAGACGACGCTTCTGGTCGGCGGCATTGCCGCAGCTCTTGCCGCCGCTGCACTCGCCTGGGCCCTGTCACGCACCATCGTCCGCCCGATCGTCGGCATGACGGCCGCCATGGACCGGCTGGCCGGCGGCGACCACAATATCGAAGTTCCGGCAACCGGCCGTCAGGACGAAGTCGGCCGCATGGCCCAGTCCGTGCTGGTCTTCAAGGACGCTGCCATCGAAAAGCAGCAGCTTGCCGGTGAAACGGACCGCATGCGCGGCGAAGCCGAGCGCCAGCGCCAGATGAGCGACGAGCAGAAGGCCCGCGAAGAAGGCGAGATCCGTTTCGCCGTCGAAGCTTTGGCCGGCGGTCTTGCAGGCCTTGCCATTGGCGATGTCGCAGCCCGTATCCATACGCCGTTCGCGCCGCACTACGACAGCCTGCGCAACGACTTCAACAATGCCGTTGAGAAGCTGCAGGCCGCCCTGCAGTCCGTTGGCCGTAATGCTTCGGCCATCAACGCCGGCGCTGGTGAAATCCGCTCTGCCGCGGACGATCTCGCCCACCGCACCGAACAGCAGGCCGCTGCCGTCGAAGAGACCGCGGCCGCTCTCGAAGAGGTCACGACCACCGTTCGTGACTCCGCCAAGCGCGCCGAAGACGTCGGCAACCTCGTCGAGCGCACCCGCCTCGGCGCTGAAAAGTCCGGCGAAGTCGTCCGCAAGGCGGTTTCGGCCATGCAGCAGATCGAAAAGTCCTCGGGCGAGATCTCCAACATCATCGGCGTCATCGACGACATCGCCTTCCAGACCAACCTTCTGGCGCTGAATGCCGGCGTTGAAGCCGCACGTGCCGGTGAAGCCGGCAAGGGTTTTGCCGTCGTTGCGCAGGAAGTCCGTGAACTGGCCCAGCGTTCTGCAAACGCCGCCAAGGAAATCAAGGCGCTGATCAATACGTCGAGCGAACAGGTCAACTCCGGCGTTGGCCTCGTCGGCGAAACCGGCAAGGCGCTGGAAGCGATCGTCGCCGAAGTCCAGGAAATCAACCGTCACGTCGGTGCGATCGTCACGGCCACCCGCGAACAGTCGATTGGCCTGCAGGAGATCAATACCGCCGTCAACAATATGGACCAGGGCACCCAGCAGAACGCCGCCATGGTCGAAGAGCAGACGGCGGCCAGCCACGCGCTCGCCCAGGAAGCCTCCGCCCTCGACGACCTGCTGCGCCAGTTCAAGCTCGGTGCCCAGGCTGCCGCTCCGGTTCAGAGAGCCGCTGCCGCAACCCCGGTATCCCGCCCGGTCGCCTCTCCGGCCCGCGCACTTGCTGGCAAGGTCAGCAGGGCCTTCGGCGGCAAGCAGGCAACAGCAGCCGTCGTCGTCCAGGAAGATTGGACCGAGTTCTGAGAGCAATCTCCGGATAGATGAAAAGGGCAGGGCGGCATTCGGTGTCGCCCTTTCCATTTTGGAGTTAACCGGCGGACGCTCGCAGCCGCTCAATATCCCGCCGCGGCGGGATGCTATGTACCCGGACATAATCGCGGCTAAACTGCGAAGGGCTGTCATAACCGACGCGGAAACCCGCCTCGGCTGCGCTCAACCCCTCGGTCACCATCAGCCGCCGCGCCTCCTGCAGGCGAAGCTGGGTGCGAAACTGCAGCGGGCTCATCGCCATGACCGTCTTGAAATGCTCGTAGAAGGATGAGGCGCTCATGCCCGCGACCGAAGCCAGATGCTCGATGGCGAAGGGCTCGCTGAAATTCTTCCGCACGAAATCGATCGCCCGGCCGATCTGGTTGAGCCTGCTCTCGCCATTGGCGATCTGCCGCAAGAGAGCGCCCTGCGGCCCGCGGATCAGCCGGTAGAGAATTTCCTGCTCGATCAGCGGCGCCAGAACCTCCGCATCCTCAGGTGTGTCGAGCAGGCGCAACAGGCGCACGGCTGCGTCGATCATTTCAGGCGTCGTGGCGCTGACGCCAGCCGCAGGGCTTTCCGGCAGGCGCCCCTGCACGGCAGGCAGCATTTCGGCAAGCATGCTGCGGTCGAGCTGCAGCCGAAGGCACAAGTATGGCCGGTTGGCGCTCGCCTCGACGACGGCGCCAATGACGGGCAGGTCGACACCGACGACGAGATAATGCGCCGCATCATAGACATGCGCGATCTCGCCGATCACGGCCCGCTTGCGCCCCTGCGCCACGATGCAGAGCGAAGGCTCGTAGAGCGTATGGATCGGTTCGGTGCGGGCGGAGGATCGTATGATGCCGACCCGCGGCAGCACCGTGTCGAAATTACCATCCGTCTCGGTATGGCGGTCAATCAGATCTGCAAGTTCGGTAATCTTCTCCATGAAAGCAGCATGAACCCTGCTGCCGCAAATGCCAAGCGCCGGAAGAGGCTTTCGGAAGATCGTGCAAGAAATCCGGAAAAGCTTGCTATCGGTCTCCGCCTGCCCAAGCCCAATCTCATGCGCATGGATCGGCAGCATCCGGCTGCGGTCCCGATTGAAGCATGAGGAAAAGAACATGACGGGCATAAAAGGCAAGACAGTTCTCATCACCGGCGCCAGCAGCGGCATCGGTGCCGGCACCGCACGCGAACTGGGTGCCGCCGGCGCCAAGCTGATGATCGGCGCGCGCCGCACCGACCGGCTGGAAGAGTTGGCAAAGGAAATCCGCGCCGGTGGCGGCACAGTGGAATTCCGCGCGCTCGACGTTACCGACCGGGCCGATACCGAAGCTTTCGCCAAGGCGGCGGTCGAGGCCTTCGGCGGCATCGATGTTCTCGTTAACAATGCAGGCGTCATGCCGCTCTCGCTGATGTCCTCGCTCAAGGTCGAGGAATGGGACCGCATGATCGACGTCAATATCAAGGGCGTGCTCTACGGCGTCGCCGCCGTACTGCCGATCATGAATGCACAGGAGCGCGGCCAGATTATCAACATCTCCTCGGTCGGTGGTTTGGCTGTGGTGCCGACGGCTGCCGTCTACTGCGCCACGAAATATGCAGTGCGGGCGATCTCCGATGGCCTGCGCCAGGAAAACAGGAAGCTGCGGGTCACCTGCATCTATCCCGGTGTCGTCGAATCCGAATTGGCCGATACCATTACCGAACCTTTCTCAGCCGAGGCCATGGTCGCCTTCCGCGAGATCGCCTTGAAGCCGGACGCCATCGCGCGGGCGATCCGCTTCGCCATCGAGCAGCCCGAGGATGTCGATGTCAACGACATCACCGTGCGCCCGACGGCGAGCGTGGGACTGTGATCGCGCAGATCCGCGGGGCTCTCGTCGGGGCCGTGTTTTCGCTTGTGGCCTCATCCGCTCTTTCAGAGGAAATGCAAATGCGGAACCATCCTTATCTCGGCATGTGGATCACCGGAGATGGACATGTCCGCCAGGAACTGCTGCCGAACGGTCGTTACGACGAGGCGCGCGGCACCAGAAAGAGCGCCTATCAGGGACGTTATGAAGTGACCGGCGATCATATCGAATATTGGGACGATACCGGCTTCACGGCCGATGGCGACTTCATCGGTGACGTGCTCCATCACGGCGGAATGATCTTCTACCGTGATGGCAAAGAGCCTGAGTAAAAAAGCTGGTCGGCGTGCTGCCTTAACCGGCCACGCCGACGGCAACACCTCGCCCGAGCGCGTTGAACACCGTCGAGACGATACCGGCGCGGTCGAGACCGGCATGAGCGATCATCGCTTCCGGCTTGGCCTGTTCCATCCAGATATCGGGCATGACGAGCGAACGCACCTTCAGCCCGCGGTCGAGCAGCCCGTCCATAGCCATGAACTGCATGACCTGGCTGCCGAAGCCGCCGACGGAGCCTTCTTCCACGGTGATGAGGATCTCGTGATGGCGCGCAAGCTGGCGGATCAGGGCGTGGTCGAGCGGCTTTGCAAAGCGCGCATCGGCAACCGTCGTCGAGAGACCCGCGGCATCGAGGTCTTCGGCCGCCAGCAGACAGTCGGCAAGCCGCGTCCCGAAGGAAAGAAGCGCAACCTTGGTGCCTTCCTTGACGATACGCCCCTTGCCGATCTCAAGGATCTGGCCGCGCTCCGGCATGTCGACGCCGACACCTTCGCCGCGAGGATAACGGAACGAGATCGGGCCGGCATCATAGGCAACGGCAGTGCGCACCATATGCTTCAGCTCCGCCTCGTCCGCGGCCGCCATGACGACGAAGCCGGGCAGAGTGGCAAGGAAGGCCGTATCGAAGGAACCGGCATGCGTCGGACCATCGGCACCGACGAAACCGGCGCGGTCGATGGGGAAGCGCACGGGCAGGCCCTGGATCGCCACGTCATGCACGACCTGGTCATAGGCGCGCTGCAGGAAAGTGGAGTAGAGCGCCGCGAAAGGCTTGAAACCTTCGGCAGCAAGGCCGGCGGCGAAGGTCACGGCGTGCTGTTCGGCAATACCGACATCGAAACAGCGTGACGGGAAAATCTCGGCGAACTTGTCAAGGCCGGTGCCGGTCGGCATCGCGGCAGTGATGCCGACGACGCGGTCGTCGAGTGTTGCTTCCTGGACCAGCGTCTCGGCGAAGACATTGGTATAGCTCGGTGCATTCGGCTTCACCTTCGCCTGCGTGCCGGTGATGACATCGAACTTGTTGACGCCATGATACTTGTCGGCTGCAGCTTCCGCCGGCGCATAGCCCTTGCCCTTCTGCGTCACGACATGGATCAGCACCGGGCCATTGGCATTGTCGCGCACATTGCGCAGAACAGGCAGAAGGTGGTCGAAGGAATGACCGTCGATCGGCCCGATATGATAAAAGCCCATCTCCTCGAACATCGTCCCGCCGGTCACGTAGCCGCGGGCATGCTCGACAGCGCGGGTGATCGCCCGGTCGATGTTCTTGCCGAGATAGGCCGTCAGTTTCTTGCCGAAGTCGCGGAAGCCCATATAGGTGCGGCCAGAGGCAAGGCGGGCGAGATAGGCGCTCATCGCCCCGGTCGGTGGGGCGATCGACATGTCGTTGTCGTTGAGGATGACGATCAGGCGGGCATCGAGCGCGCCGGCATTGTTCAGCGCCTCATAGGCCATGCCGGCTGACAGTGCCCCATCGCCGATGACGGCGATGACACGGCGGTCCGTCTTGTCGATATCGGCAGCAACTGCCATGCCGAGGCCGGCGGAAATCGAGGTCGAGGAGTGCGCAGCACCAAAGGGGTCGTATTCGCTTTCGGCCCGGCGCGTGAAGCCCGAGAGGCCGTTTTCCTGGCGCAGCGTACGGATTCGGTCGCGGCGCCCGGTCAGGATCTTGTGCGGATAACATTGATGGCCGACATCGAAGATCAGCCGGTCGTCAGGCGTATTGAAGACATTGTGGATGGCGATCGTCAGTTCCACCACGCCGAGACCCGCGCCGAGATGCCCGCCGGTGCGGGAGACGGCATCGATCATTTCGTCCCTGACTTCGCGCGCAAGCTGCGGCAGATCGCGATCCTCGAGCTTGCGCAGGTCGGCAGGGTAGGTGACCTGATCGAGCAGCGGGGTCTTCGGGGATTGTGTCACGGGCGGGTGCTCTTCTTTGACTGATCGGCTTTGCTTTATTCGATTGAATTGCGGCAAAACAACTACATTTGTATAACCGCAAGATTTTCACCTTAGAGCACTTCAGCCCTCCGGCAAAGGCACGAATTCCTCTTCGTCGCCGGGAACGATATCGAAGCGGCCGGTGCGCCACTCCTCCTTGGCCTTCTCGATCCGCTCTTTCGAAGAGGACACGAAATTCCACCATATGTAGCGCTTGGAGTTGAGTGCGGCCCCCCCAAACAGCATGAGATGACAGCCCTGCACGCCCGCTTCGAGCGTGATGGCATCGCCCGGCCGGAAGACGAGAAGCTGGTCTGCCGCAAACCTGTCACCGGCAATGACGACTTCGCCTGACAGCACATAGACGGCGCGTTCCTCGTGAGCCGCACCGAAGGGAAATTTCGCGCCCGGCTGTAAGTCGAGATCGACATAAAGCGTATCGGTAAACACCTTCACCGGCGAGGCAAGACCCTCGAACGCGCCGATGACGACGCGCCCACGCACGCCGTTGGTCTCGATCAGCGGCATCTCTCCCTTCTCGGTATGGGCGAAGGAGGGGTCGATCTCCTCCTTGTCGTCAGGCAGTGCCAGCCACGTTTGCAGTCCGGACATCAGAAGCGGGTGGCCGCGCAGATTGTCCGGCGTGCGCTCCGAATGCACGATGCCGCGTCCGGCCGTCATCAGGTTGATATCGCCGGGCCGGATGACCTTCTCGGTGCCGAGACTGTCGAGATGGCGGATTTCGCCGTCGAAGAGATAGGTGACCGTCGAAAGCCCGATATGCGGATGCGGCTTCACATCCAAAGCCTCATCCGGCTTGAGTATCGCCGGTCCCATGCGGTCAAAGAAGATGAACGGCCCGACAAGCCGGCGCTGGCGCGTCGGCAGGGCGCGGCGCACCTGGAAGCCGCCGATATCGCTGGTGCGCGGAATGATCAGGTTCTCGATCGCGTCACAGGCGAAGGCATCGCCGGGCAGGGGATCTTTACCGGGGAAAAAGGACATGGCGCACTCCGATCACAAAGACTCCCGCCACAGATAGCGTCTGCAGGTCCGTGGCGAAAGGGCCAGTTTGTCAGATCGCGGCGAAGCCTCAGATCGCAGTGAAGCCGTTATCGACGAAAAGATGCGCCCCGTTGACGAAGATCGATTCATCGCTGGCAAGATAGAGTGCGGCACGAGCAACATCTTCCGGCTCGCCGATCCGGCCCTGCTGCGCGGCGATCGCTGCATCCGAGACATCGACGCCATGCGCCTGCAATTCCGTCACTTCGCGCAGGCCATGTGGCGTGCGGATGAAGCCGGGGCAGACGGCATTGCAGCGGATGTTGCGGTCGCGGAATTCGACGGCGATGGCGCGAGCAAACATATGCACCGCGCCCTTGGTCGTGTCGTAGAGCACTTCCATCGGCGTGGCGGCGACCGCCGAGATCGACGAGGTGCAGACGATCGATCCGCCGCCGGCTTCGATCATCTTCGGCAGCACCGCCTTGGTCATCAGGAACATGGAGCGCACGTTGACGGCATGCAGCCAGTCCCATTCCTGCAGCGTGGTCTCCAGGAACGGCTTAATGACGATCGTGCCGGCATGGTTGAAGAGCACGGTGACCGGCCCATATCGCTCTTCGACGCCTGCCACCGCGGTATTGACCGCTGTTTCGTCCGAGACATCGGCCGTCCAGTACTCGGCATCGCCGCCGGCATCGCGGATTTCATTGACGGTTTTCGCCGCCGTCTCGCCATTGCGGTCGATGATCGCGACACGCGCGCCCTCGGCCGCAAAGAGCTTCGATGCAGCGCCGCCCATGCCGGTCGCGCCACCCGAGATAATGGCAACCTTGTCCTTCAATCTGTCCGTCATCAGTCAGTCCCCTTCTTGTCTTGAGAGGGGATCATAGATCGGTCGGAAGCTGGTCGCCAAGCGCCTTGGGGGAGAGTTTCAGTATGCTTTTAGGCGCCGTCGAGCGGCTCGACGCCCTGCGGCTTGCCGGCGCGGTCGAGGCGAATCTTCTCGATACGGTTTTCGGCGGCCGAAAGCAGCGTTTCGCAATGCTTCTTCAGGGCTTCGCCGCGCTCGTAGATCTCGATCGATTCATCCAGCGCCACGTCGCCGCGTTCCAGCCGCGCAACGATGCTTTCGAGTTCGGCAACCGCCTTTTCGAAGGAAAGACCGGAAACCTCCGGCTTGGCGCTGTCAGTCATTCTCAACCCTTCATCATTCTGAGGATATGCATACCCGCCGACTCGGCGAGTCCCTCCAGATCATACCCGCCTTCCAGCAGGCTGACGACCCGGTTATTGGCGCTGCGGTCGGCAACCTCAAGAAGACGTCCCGTCGCCCAATCGAAATCCTCGCCGGTCAGGTTGATCTGCGCCAGCGGATCGCGGTGATGGGCGTCAAATCCGGCAGAGATAATGATGATATCGGGCCGGAAATCGTTGAGCGCCGGCAGCACGCGCGATTTGAACGCCTCGCGGAAATGGTCGCTGCCGACATTGGGAGACAGCGGGGCATTGACGATCGTGCCATGCGCGCCGTTTTCATCCTTGGCCCCGGTGCCGGGATAAAGCGGCATCTGATGGGTGGAGCAGAAAAGCACGGAGGGATCGTCCCAGAAAATATCCTGCGTGCCATTGCCGTGATGGACGTCCCAATCGACGATGGCGACGCGCTCGGCGCCGTGAGCCTTCTGCGCATGGCGGGCAGCGATCGCCGCGTTGTTGAAGAAGCAGAAGCCCATCGCCGTCATCTTTTCCGCGTGGTGTCCCGGCGGGCGTGCGGCAACGAACACATTGTCCGCCTTGCCGCGAAAGACGTCATCGACAGCCGCCATTGCCCCGCCGATACCGGTCAGTGCGGCCTGCAGGCTCTTCTGGCTGGCATAGGTATCGGCCTCGAGCTGGTTGATCTTGTCTTCTTCTTCCGGGATTTGCCGCATGACGGCGATCAGATGTTCTTCCGGATGGGCAAGCAACACGGCGTCTTCATTCGCCTGCGGCGCTTCCTTTCGGTCGAGACGCTCGAAATTCGGATGCTCCAGCGCGACATTGAGCGCACGGATGCGGTCGGAGCGCTCGGGATGGCCTGACGGCGTCACGTGCTCGAGAAAGATGGGATGTTCGTAAAGGCGGGTGCTCATGCCGGCACTCTATCGATCGCAAATGTCATGATCCACAGCAGATGGAGCGCTGTGCGTCGATTTCAACAAGCCACGTCGTCGCGGTTAACGCTCAGCATCCTCCGTTTACGCTATTTTAATTGTTTCGTTTACTTCGACGGACCCCATGCTAGGGTCGAGCTGATAACTTGCAAGGCAGACCTGTAAATGAGTAAGACGAACCGCCCGGACGTGGTGGAATTGCGCATACCGTTTCGTGATGTGGACATGAACGGCCAGATGTTTCTGGCCTCCTATATTTCCTATGCCGAATCCGTACTTGCAGGTTTCTGGTCATTGAGACCTGATGTGGAGGACGAGCCTGCCTATACTCCCGCCAAGGTGTCCTGCATCCTTCACCGGCCATTGCACTATCACGAAGCGGTGACCTTCACCGCCGGCGTCGACAAGATCGGCGTGCGCTCCATCGGCTTTCTCATCGCCGCCGAGATTGATGACGAGCGTGCCGCCGAGGTCGAAATCACCTGGCAGGCGCGCAGCCGCGACGACGGCTCACCAGTCGCGCTTCCCGAAGAGACGCGCGACTGGCTCTATGGCTTTCTGGATTAAGCGCGAATCCGCAAGAGCGGATAGCCGGCCATGACGGCCCGGCCGACGAGCGCTGCGACGAAGGCCTTTATGACATCACCTGGTATGAAGGCCATGCTGCCCACAAAGGCCTGCTTCAGGCCGATATTGGCGGCAAGGGCCAGATAGGCGATGCCGAAAGCGTAGAGCACGACGATACCGCCGATCATGGCGGCAAGGAAAAAGCTTACCGTCTGGACGAGGCCGGACTGATTGCCGCGCACGAGCCGTTCACTGAGGAAGCCCGTAACAAAAGCAGCAAAAGCCCAACCGAACAGGAAGCCTGACGTCGGAGCCACGAAAGCCGCAAATCCGCCGCGGCCGCCCGAAAGTACAGGCAGGCCGATGGCTACGAGCACGAGCACGATCAGCACGGCAATCGTGGCGCGTCTTGCGCCAAGCACGACGCCTGCCATCATGACGCCGAGTGATTGCGCGGTGATCGGCACTGGAATGAAGCCCAGATAGATAGGCGGCAGCAGGCCGAGAGCCACGATGATCGCGGCGAAAAGAGCGGCAAGAACGAGGTCGCGCGTGCTCATCGTGATCTCCAATTCATAAATCGTTAACTGACATGCCGCCGAATGCCACGCGCGTCAATCGCCGCGGCAATGTTATCCGCATCCCTGAGCGTTAAAATGATGAGCGGGGTAAGGACTGTCACCGGTCGTACCTTCAGTCCGCGCGCCGCATGCGCTTCGCTGATCGCATGGTAGCGGGCAATGATTTCGGGCACGAAACGCAGCACGAGACCGACCGCCAGCCCGATATCGTCGGCCTTCACCCAGCCTGTCCGTTCCAGCGGCCGTGCAAGCACCGTTATCTCATCCATGAATTGCGTGATCGTCGTCGTCGCGGTCACGGCAGCAGCAAACATCATCAGCGCCGTCAGCCGGAGCAGCGTCGCAAGCGCCACGTGCCACGGACTGACGATGAGAGTGAAAAGCGCCACGATCACGATCGTCAGCAAGATTGGCCGCAGCCGGACGGCCGATTCCTTTAGCGACAAGCCGATGCTGCGATAGGTCAGTGCCGTCAGCAGCGTGACGATGGCAAGCAGCGGAAGATTGTCGCCGAGGAACAACACGACGCCAAGCAGGAAGAGGGAAAAGATCTTTGCCCGCGGCGAAAGCCGGTGCAGGGCACTGTTACCTTCGACATAAAGCGACTGCATCAGACGGCAAGCTCCCTGTATCGGGTGATCGCTTCCGCCGCCGGCGCGTCGGCCGCCAGCCTGCCTCCATGGAACAATAGCACCCGCTCGAAACCCGATATCAGCTCGAGATCATGAGTGATGACGACGACATTTTCTTCGAGCCCATCGATGGTCTTCTGCACCAGCGCACGGTTGCGCAGGTCAAGCTGATTGGTTGGCTCGTCGAGGATCAGGATATTGGGACCGGTCGCCAGCACGGAGCAGAGGGCCGCGATCTGCAGCTCGCCGCCCGAAAGCTCGTGCGCACGGCGAGTGGCGAGTTCCTCGGCATTGAAGCGGGCGAGCACCATCTCGACCTTTCGATCGATCTCCGCCTTGGTAAAGCCGCGGCCCTTCAGCCCGAACGCGATGTCGTCCCTGACGATCGGCAGGATTATCTGGTTCTGCGGCGACTGGAAGATGAAGCCGACATCAGCATGCGCCGTCTTCTCGTCGCATGTGTCCCGCCCATTGACGATAACCTTGCCGGTGGTGGGTTTCATGAGCCCGTTGATCATCCGCGCAAAGGTCGTCTTGCCCGAACCGTTGAGCCCGATGATGCCGAGACGATTTTCGGTGAGAGACAGTGTCAGCGGCTCGACCACTACCCTTGCTCCGAAACTGGCGCCCGCGCTCTCGAAACGAATATCCAACTACGGTCCCCTTGTTTGAATTCCTGCTTCTATAAGGCGGTGACGACACGATAAAGGATCAAAATCAAATCGGCTCGAATATGGTATCGGGTAGCTAGGAAGATTTTCCGCGCTATGATGGCGGCATGACGAATCTGCTCTCCAATTCCGATGCCCGCCGTGTCTTTCTCGCCAAGCAGGGGCTGAGCGCGCCTCCGAATCGTGCATTGACCAAGACCGGCCTGCTGGACCTCATTCATGACCTCGGCTTCGTGCAGGTGGACAGCATCCAGACGGTGGAACGCGCCCATCATCAGATCCTCTTTTCCCGCAACCAGACATACCGGCGCGAACACTTGACCGCGCTTCTGGAAAAGGATGGTGCGCTCTTCGAACACTGGACGCATGATGCCTCCATCCTGCCGAGCGCCTTCTTCAAATACTGGAAGCACAAATTCCGCGACGAGGAACTGGCGCTCGTCGAGCGCTGGCGCAGATGGCGCGGCGAGGGCTTCGAAGCTTCCTTCGAGGAGACCTATGATCGGGTGGTCAAGGATGGGGCGATCCTGGCGCGTGACATGAAGGCGGATGGCCACGTCTCCGGCGGCTGGTGGAACTGGCACCCCAACAAGACGGCGCTCGAATATTTCTGGCGCACCGGCAAATTCGCCATCGCCGGCCGCTCCAATTTCCAGAAGATCTATGATCTCGTCGAGCGCGTCATCCCCGCCGAATTCCATGAGCCTGAGGTCAGCCGCGAGGATTTCGTGGATTGGGCCTGCCGAAGCGCGCTTGCCCGTCTGGGCTTTGCCACCCACGGCGAAATCGCCGCCTTCTGGGATCTGCTGTCCCCGGACGAAGCCAAGGCCTGGGTTGCCGAAAACAGGGATGAGCTGATCGAAGTGATGATCGAACCGGCGCTTGGCGGCAAACCGCGTGCCTCTTGGGCTTTCGCCGATTTCCTTGGCACGACAGATACTTATCCGGAAGCGCCACCGCGAATCCGGGTACTCAGCCCCTTTGATCCGATGATCCGGGACAGAAACCGGACGGAGCGTCTTTTCGGCTTCTTCTACCGGATCGAGATTTTCGTCCCGGAGCCGAAGCGTGAATATGGCTATTATGTCTTCCCGCTCCTGGAAGGCGACAGGCTCATCGGCCGTATCGACATGAAGGCCGACCGGAAGAAGGGTACGCTGGATGTGAAGCGGCTATGGATGGAACCACGCGTCAAGGCATCCGCAGGGCGACTCGAAAAGCTGGAAGCCGAGTTGGAGCGCTTAGCGCGCTTCGCCGGCGTGGAGAACGTCGTCTATCTGGATGGCTGGAAAGGCTAATCCTTCTCCTCGAGGGGAGAAGGGATAGCTAGTCAGCAGATCTCCGTCGTCGAAATCTTGATCCCGAAGCCTTCCAGGCCGACATAGTGGCGTTCGCGGCTGGTCAAAAGCTTGATTGAGCTGATGCCGAGATCCTTGAGGATCTGCGCACCGAGGCCGATTTCCAGCCATTCGCTGTCGCGTGTCTGTGCTTCCGCATGCGCCTCGCGACCTTGATTGCGCGCCTTGCGGCCATTGTCGTAGTGGCCGACGCCGACAGAGCCTTCACGCAGGTAGACGATGATGCCGCGTCCCTCTTCGGCGATTTTCTGCATATAGAAATCGACTGGCTTGCGCTTGCCGAAGAGATCGTCGGCTACGTTTTCCGGGTGCAGGCGCACCGGAATATCGACACCGTCCCTGATATCGCCGAAGACGACGGCGAGATGCTGCATCGGATCCCACGGCAGCGAATAGGTATGCGCCTTGGCCTTGCCGAATGGCGTCTCGATATCGAAGCTCGAGCCGAGCTCGATCAGCGTTTCCTTGCGTTGGCGATAGGCGATGAGGTCGGCAACCGACAGAAGCTTCAGTCCGTGCTGTTCGGCGAAATCCACGACCTGCGGGCCGCGCGTCACCGTGCCATCGTCATTGACGAGTTCGGAGATGACGCCGATCAGCGGCAGGCCGGCAAGCTTGCAGAGATCGACGGCCGCTTCCGTATGGCCGGAACGCATCAGGACACCGCCTTCGCGGGAGACCAGCGGGAAGATGTGGCCCGGCCGGACGAAATCTGATGCACCCACATTCGGATTTGCGAGATTGCGCACCGTGAGCGTGCGGTCGTCGGCGGAAATGCCCGTCGTTGTGCCGTGCTTGAAGTCGACGGAAACGGTAAAGGCGGTCGTGTGGGCGGAATCGTTTTCCGCCACCATGGCGTTGAGGTTCAGCCGCTTGGCCTCCTCCTTCGGCATCGGCGCGCAGACGATGCCTGACGTGTGGCGCACGATGAAGGCCATCTTTTCGGGCGTCGCATGCACGGCGGCGACGATCAGGTCACCCTCGTTTTCACGATCATTGTCATCCATGACGACGACGATCTCGCCGGCTTCGAAAGCCCTGATGGCATCAACAACGCGCTTCTGATCATAAGGCATGGGACAATTCCTATTTCAGCCGGCCGGTCTGGCCGCGGTCGCGAAGATAATGATCGGCAACGGCGCAGGCGACCATCGCCTCGCCGATCGGCACGGCGCGGATACCGACGCAGGGGTCATGACGGCCCTTGGTGCGGATATCGACATTCTTGCCGTCGGCATCGATCGACTGCCGTTCGGTGAGAATGGAAGAGGTCGGCTTGACAGCGAAGCGGGCGACGACCGGCTGGCCAGTCGAAATGCCGCCCAGGATACCACCGGCATTGTTGGACAGGAAGATCGGCTGGCCGTCATTGCCCATGCGCATCTCGTCAGCATTGTCTTCGCCGCTCGTCTCTGCGGCGGCAAAACCGTTGCCGATCTCGACGCCTTTGACGGCATTGATCGACATAAGCAGCGAAGCGATATCCTGGTCGAGCTTGCCGTAGATCGGTGCACCGAGGCCTGCCGGGACGCCCTCGGCGATCACCTCGATGACGGCGCCGATGGAGGAACCGGCCTTGCGGATACCGTCGAGATACTCTTCCCAGACGGGCACGATCTCGGCATCAGGGGAGAAGAACGGGTTCTGGCCGACCTGATCCCAGTCCCAGTTGGCGCGATTGATCTTGTGCCTGCCGATCTGCACCAGTGCACCGCGGATGGTGACACCGGGCACGACGAGCCGGGCGATGCCGCCGGCAGCAACGCGCGCTGCCGTCTCGCGGGCAGACGAACGGCCGCCCCCGCGATAGTCGCGGATGCCGTATTTCGTGTCATAGGTATAGTCGGCATGGCCGGGGCGATATTGCCGGGCGATCTCGCCATAGTCCTTGGAACGCTGGTCGGTATTTTCGATCAGCATCGAGATCGGCGTGCCGGTCGAAATCATCGTCTCGCCGTCGGCGTCCATCATCACGCCCGAGAGAACTTTCACCAGATCGTCTTCGCGCCGCTGGGTGACGAAACGGCTCTGGCCGGGCTTGCGCTTGTCGAGCCAGACCTGCAGGTCCTCGAGCTTGAAGCGCAGCCCCGGAGGGCAGCCGTCGACAACGGCGCCGAGCGCCGGCCCGTGGCTTTCGCCCCAGGTAGTTACACGGAAGAGATGACCGAATGTATTGTGCGACATGTGTTCCCGCCGGATGCGCGGAACCAGTCGTCACCGGCCGCGCCATTACTTAAAAAGGCGCGACACTCATAGGCCAAAAAACCGTTCAGGCAAAAGCCTTTCTTTGCGCCTGATGGTGCGATCAGGGAAATGGTATTTCCCGTATTTGCGACCGATAGCAGCCTCGGCTTCAGCGCTAGGACGCCAGCAGCCAGGCTGTGCCGCGCGCCTCGATGGCGAAGTCGTCGAAGGAGAGGGGGCGTGCGAAGGCGTAACCCTGCAGGAGATCGCAGCCGAGGTCGCGCAGCAGTTCGGCATGTGCCAGCGTCTCGACACCCTCGGCCACGGTTTCTACACCGAGCGAGCGGGCGATCTCAATGATGGAGCTGACGAGCGCGCGCTCCTGCGAGGAGGCGACGATCGGCTGGACGAGCTGCCGGTCGATCTTCAGCCGCTTCGGCTTGAGCTTCAGCAGCGAGACGATCGAGGTGTGGCCGGTACCGAAATCGTCGATCTCGATATCGATGCCGAGCGCCTTGATCCGTTCGAGGTTTTGCGAAACCACGTCCTCGCTTTCGTCGAGAAAGATGGATTCCACCAGTTCGAAGGAAATTTCGCCAGGGCGGATGTGCAGGTCACCAAGCGATTCCAGAAGGCTGCCGTCATGCAGGCGTCGCGCCGAAACGTTGACGGAGACCTTCGGAACATAGATGCCCTGCGCCGCCCAGCGCATCTTGTCGCGCAGCGCAGTTTCCAGAACGATGCGGTCGAGTGTCTGCACGACATTGATCTCGTCGGCGATGCGCAGGAACTTGTCCGGTGTGAGCAAGCCCTTGGAGGGATGGCGCCAGCGCACCAGCGCCTCGACGCCCGTCAGCTTCATCGAGCGTGCGCAAAACTGCGGCTGGTACCAGGCCGTGAACTCGCCATTGTCGATGCCAGCGAGGATCTCATCAGCCGTGCGTTTATTGTTGATGATGTCGGCCTGCAGATTGTGGTTGAAGAATTCGAAGCGGTTGCGGCCGAGGCTCTTGGCGCGATAGAGCGCAATGTCGGCATTGATCAGCACCTTGCGGGCATCGACATGAATGCCGTTCGCCAGCGCAATACCGATCGACACGCCGCAGCGGCAGGGAAAGCCCTGGAAATCGACGGGCTGGCGCATTTCCTCAATGACGCGGCCTGCAAGCTCCGCCATCTCCTTGTCGCCCACGTCGAAGGAGAGGATGACGAACTCGTCGCCGCCGATACGCGCAACGACATCACTGTCACGCAGATTCCTGGAAAGCACGCGTGAAGCATGGACCAGCATCGCGTCGCCGGCTGCATGTCCCAGCGTGTCGTTGATTTCCTTGAAGCGGTCGAGGTCGATATGCAGGATCGCGAATTTCTGCCGCTCGCCGCGGCCGGCATCCGTCAGGTTTTCCAGCGCGATATCGAGCTTGCGACGGTTGGCGAGCGAGGTCAGCGGGTCGTGCAGGGAATTGTGCTCGATCCTGTTCTTGGCGAGCTCGAGCTCGATGTTCTTGGTGATCGCCTCATCCTTCGCGGCCTTGAGGCGCAGCGTCATCAATGCATCCTCGGTCGAATCGAAGGCGATGCCGATGATCTTCATCTCGCCGGTCGGCGTGCGGTGGACCTTGCCGACGGAACGCACGTAGCGAAAGCCGCCATTTTCGTCCGGCACGCGGCAGACGAGCGTATGCGTGTCTCCGAGCTGCTTGAAATGCCGGGCGCTTTCGAGCGCCAGCCCGCGGTCATCGGGGTAGATGCAGGAAAGCCATGCGTCTTCGGTCACGAAGGCATTGCTCTGCTTCAATCCATAGAGCTCGTGCATGCGCTCGTCCCAGATCGAGCCGCTCTTGCCGAGAATTGCCTCCCAGATGCCGCATTGATAGGAATCGAGGGCCAGATCGAGCTTGCCGGAGAGTTCGGAAAGCTCCGCCTCGCGACTTGAAAGTTCTTCCAGCGCGAGTTCCAGCTCGGCATTCTTGAGCTCGCTCGTTTCCTTGGCAAGGCGAAGCGTGTTGGTGACTTCCGCATCGGCTGTCACGTCCCAGACGATACCGATCGTCTTTCCCGCGCCGCCGGCATCCGTATAGAAGGCGCCGATGGAACGCAGATGGCGGATGCGCCCATCTTCCCGCATCACCCTGTATTGTGCGGTGCAGGCTTCTCCAGCGATGCTGCAACCGAAGAAATGAACCTCGGCGATTTCGCGGTCTTCGGGCACGATCGTCGAAAGCCACACTTCCAGTGACCGGCTGCCTTCGATCGCTTTGAGGCCGTGAAGGGTGGATGCGCGTGCATCCCAGGCAAGGTTGGTGGCGTTCTCCTGCAACTCCCATATGCCGATCCGGGAAGATTCCAGCGCCAGGTTGAGGCGCTGCGACAGTTCCAGAAGTTTGGCTTCGCGAGCCTCAAGCTGCGTGATGTTGCGGTTGCGTTCGCCGAGCAGCAACGTGGCAAAGAAGATCGGGATGATGATTACGCAGCCTGCGGCGACGATGATCAATCGCAGTTCACGCTGATTATTGGGAACCGCATCCCAGCCGGAGTTCGGCACCGCCGCCAGTTCCCATCGCCCGCCCGCGAAGTTGATTTTGCGGCGGAGCGGATCTTTCTCGTAGATATTGGAAGGGCCGAAGAAGGGCGCGGCCGTTTCGTTTGGAATGCCGATGTCGCGCACCGCGATCGACAGATGGTCGAGATGCGGATAGCGCTCCTGGTTTTCGCTGTTGCGCGCGGGCTTTAGGCCGGTCGCCTCGTAGAACATGTTCTGGTCGATGACGACCTCGACCGCGCCCCAGATGCGGCGCTGGCCGTTCTGCTTGACGAATACAGGGAAGAAGATCGCGAAGGCGTTTTCTGCATCTGCCGTCTTGAAGGGACCGTAGAAGCGCGCCGACTGGTCGCCGGTATTGCGGCTGATCGACATGCGCTCCATCAGCCGCTCGCGCACATCCTTGCCGATCCTGTCTCTGCCGGATTGCGCCGGATAGACCGACTTGACGATGAAATCGGGCGCGACCGCAATATGGATGAATTGTGGGTTCTGGATCAGCAGCCAGTTGATCTGCCGCTCCATCTCCACCTCGTTCGTCTGCGTGCTGAGCGAGATCAGGTTGGAAAGGTCGCGGACGGCGGTAATGTCCATATTGATCTGCGCCATCATGCGGGCACGGATCAGGTTCGTCTCGTTTTCAGTACGGATTTGCAGCTCGCGCAGATAGGCGGCAGTATTTGCACTGTCGAGTGCAAAGCCGACGGCAACAACGACGACGGCCACGAGGGCGGAAACCAGCAGCGAGACACGCGTATTCTTCAGAACACGCCGCAGCTGGTTGCCGTTGCTCAGCCGGAATTGCAAATCACACACCCCTACATTCGCGCCGACTTTAGGGTGCAGGGGTTAATTTACGATTGCGCGCATTCGCGGCCGCTAAATCGCGTAAACAGAGAGAAAAAGACGGTTAATCGAGCCTCTTGATTATCCGTAAAATCCTATTCATCAATTGGGCGCCGAAAGCCATTCTTCCGGGCAATTTTCGCCATATTCAGGAGTTTATCTGTGGCCACTCGATATCAATGGCAGCGTTTCAAAGGGATTGCCGACATGCGTTTCGTTATTGCTACGCTTCTGGCCACGGCAAATTTTCTTTCGCCCATGAGCAGTTTTGCCGAGAGCGCTGATGTCGAGGCGACGATCAAGAAGGTCGATACGGCCAATCTCGTGCTGACGCTCGATGATGGCAAGACCTATCAGGCGCCCGAGGAGTTCGATTTCGAAGGCCTGAAGGCAGGCGTCAAGGTGGTGATTTTCTATACGGAAGTCGACGGCAAGCGCGTCATCAACGATCTCGACATCGTCAAGTAAGCGGCCCCATCTGGGCTAGATCCAGCCGATCAGGCTCTGCGACGTCTCGATCTTCAAAATCCGGTCCTGCGGGATTTCGCCTTCAGAGGCGACGTCCTTCGGCAGGTTGGAGATTATCTTGAACAGGCTTCTGATGACGCCGCCATGGGTGACGCAGACGGTCGGCCGGTCGACCGAATTTAGCCATGCGCCTGTTCGCCACGACATGATCTCGTAGCTTTCCGCATCCTCGCCCGGCGGAATGAAATCCCACTTGTTGATGTTGCGTTCTGTCACTCGCTCGGCCTGCGAGGCCCTGAGCTGCTTGAGCGTGTAGCCTTCCCAGTCGCCAAAGGAGACTTCGACCAGACGTTCGTCGGTCCGGTAATCCTTGGGCGGGAGCCCCATGGCTGATCGCATGATCTCCATGGTCTCGCGCGTACGTCCGAGCGGGCTTGCGACGAAATCGAATTCCGTATCTTCGCCCTTCAGGACCGCCGCAAGGGCGATCCCGTTCTGTTTTGCCTGTTCGCGGCCGATCGCATTGATCGGAATATCCTTCTGCCCCTGCAGGCGGCGTTCCGCATTCCAGTCGGTCTGGCCGTGTCTGATCACATAGATGAGCACGGGGATCGGCTCCGCTTGGGGGGAGGACGCCTCAGTCCTTGATGACGGAAATATCAGGTGCGTCCACAGCCTTCATGCCGATGACATGATAGCCGCTGTCGGCATGATGCACTTCACCCGTCACCGAACGGGACAGGTCCGAGAGAAGGTAGAGGCCGACATCGCCCACTTCCTCGATGGTCACGGTACGGCGCAGCGGCGCATTATACTCGTTCCACTTGAGGATGTAGCGGAAATCGCCGATGCCGGAGGCAGCAAGCGTCTTGATCGGGCCTGCCGAAACAGCGTTGACGCGGATGTTTTTCGGTCCGAGATCGACGGCGAGATACTTCACGCTGGCTTCGAGAGCCGCCTTGGCGACGCCCATGACATTGTAGTTCGGCATCACCTTTTCAGCACCGTAATAGGTGAGGGTGAGCATCGAACCGCCTTCTGTCATCAGCTTCTCGGCGCGGCGAGCGACCGAGGTGAAGGAGTAGACGGAGATCTGCATGGTCTTTGCGAAGTTGTCGGCCGACGTATCGACGTAACGGCCCGTCAGCTCGTCCTTGTCGGAAAAGCCGATCGCGTGCACGATGAAATCGATCTTGCCCCACAGCTTCTCGACGTTTTCGAAAACGGCATCGATCGTGGATTCATCGCTGACATCGCAATGGCCGACCATGACGGCGCCGATTTCGGCAGCCAGCGGCTCCACGCGCTTCTTCAAGGCATCGCCCTGGTAAGTGAAGGCAACTTCTCCGCCCTGCGCATGAATGGCCTTGGCAATACCCCACGCAATCGAACGATTGTTGGCGACACCCATGATGACGCCGCGTTTGCCTGCCATGAGGCCGGATGCTTGAGCCATATTTCGCTTCCCTAGGAATTCTGATGATCCTGCCTATGGCATAGGCCGTTAATCGGTTCAAGCAGGCCCAAGATCATCAACTGTTAGGGATCGTAACAAAGGGTGCGATTGTCACCGAAATTTCATAAAAACAGCCCTTCACGCATGCTCCGCATGAGATCAGTGACTTTAGCGTCGGGTTTTTCCCACAACATAATACGCAATTCGACGACGAGATCGCCTTTCCCGCCGCTGTCGTTAGGCAGCCCTTGGTCGGGAATGCGGATAGTCTTGTCGGAGCCGGACCAGGCAGGGACCGTCACATTGAGTGGTCCTTGCGGACCGTCAACGCGCGCCTCGGTGCCGAGCACTGCGTTTTCGATGTTGAGCGGCAGCACGGCATGCACGTCGAAGCCATCGACGGTGAAGCGCGGATCGGGCGCGATGTGGATGTTGATGACGGCGTCGCCGCGTTGCATGCCCGGCAGCTTGAATCCCTGACCCTTGAGCCGGACCTGATGGCCTTCGGTCGTGCCGGCCGGAAGGGCGAAGCCGACTTCGCGGCCTTCCGGAAGGGAAACTGTCGTCCAGCTTCCTTTCATGATGTCCTCGATCGTCACGGTCGCGGTCGCCACTTCATCCGGGGCCTTCTCAAGGCCTGGCTGGCCGGCGCCGGTGAAGCGGCGCACAAGCGAGGTCAGCAGGCTGAGCGGCAGCGACATGTTGGCGCCAGTGCCGGTGGTGGACTCGGTCTGCTCGTCCTCCGCCCTGGCGGTTTCGGATTCCGCTGTCTCCTGTTCCGGCTGCTTGGCCGTCTCTGCTGCATGCGGCCTAGCCTGTGCTTGCTGAGAATGCGCCTGCTGGGCGTGCGGTTGCGCCTGCGCGCCGGCGGTGCGGGTCGTCTGCGCGCCGAAGATGCGCTCAACCATCTCTTCTGCGGCTTCGGTTGTGCCTGCCTGCTGCTGTTTGGCACCTGCTGCTGCGGCCTTCTGCGCATTGGCGTTGGCGCGCGCAAGTTCTTCCATCACGCGCTCGGCGTTAGCCTGCGCGGCCTTGGCGCGGGCGGCGGCCTCACGGGCTGCGTGCCGCTGCTGCATGATCGTCTGTTCCTGCTTCTTGGTTTCTGCCATGCGTACGGCGCTGTCGAAGAGATTACGCTTCCTCGGATCTTTCAGCGTTTCATAGGCGCGGCCGATCTCCGCGAAACGGGCGGTCGCCGTCGGGTCGCCCTGATTGTGATCGGGATGCACGGCCTTGGCCATGTTGCGCCAGGCAGTCTTGATTTCGTCTGCTCCTGCGTCGCGCTTGACGCCCAGCACCTTGTATGGATCACGCATTGTTCGCACCACCGCTGTCGCAATCCGGGAGGCATGTTCCTCGTGGCCGTTCCCGGAAACCGAATCTCAACTTATGACGCACCGTCCGGTTCGCTCTCGCGACAGGAAAGCCCGCTCGTTGGGCGATCGTGCGGGAGAGTTGCTAATCACTTCTTATTTCCGACGTTGGATATGGGGTGTTTTGCCGCGAATGGTTAGCCTTTCACTAAACATTGAGGCGAATCGGCACGGCGCATTAACCCTGACGTGTCAGGGGCGCATCGTGCCGAAACAGGTGGGCAGTGGGATCAGCTTTCCGGCTGGAAGCTCAGAAGCTGCCAGTTGCCACCACCGACGAGGCAGGTCTTGCCATAGAATTTGGCGATGCCGACATAGGAATGCCGCGTCGTGCGGAACTGGCGGCAAACTTGGCCGGCGTCATTATTCTCGACGATCGTGTCGATGATGCCGGCGCTGCCGGTGGACGCATTGGCCCAAGGAAGCGGCTGTCCCTCGAGCTTCTGGATATCGGCAGACGTCACGGCGTTGCGCACCGTCATCTCGTCGGAAAGCGTATCGGTGCTGGGAGCTGGCTGCGGCACCGTGCCGGTCGCAACCGAACGATCCACCTTTGACGAACTCAGGAAATCGAACCCTCCGGCCACGCAGCCGGAAAGTGACAGAATCGCGATACCGACGATGGAGAGCCTGAAGCTGCGGCGCAGCGAACCCTTTGTATGGCGATGTGTCTTTGCTATGACTTCCACCCTGTATCCTTCCCCAGCTTCGAAAGCTGGGTCAGTTTTCATAAACCGCGGGATTTGAATTAATATGTCGGCAAACGGGTTAACAGCTGGTGACTTTACCGAAAGTGAAGAGCCCTTCAAGCTCTTTGGGGAATGGCTGAAGGAGGCGGAGGCTTCCGAAGTCAACGACCCCAATGCTGTCGCGCTCGCGACGGTCGATGAAGATGGGCTGCCCAATGTCCGCATGGTTCTCCTGAAGGGTTTCGATACCGACGGATTCGTCTTCTACACGAATTTCGAGAGCCGGAAAGGTCGCGAAATCTTGGGGCAGAGGAAAGCCGCCATGTGTTTCCACTGGAAAACGCTGCGCCGCCAGGTGCGCATTCGCGGCCCTGTCGAATTGGTCGCCGATGCCGAGGCCGACGCTTATTTTGCGACCCGCGCCCGCGGCAGCCGTATCGGCGCCTGGGCTTCCAAGCAGTCGCGACCGCTCGAAAGCCGTTTCGCGCTGGAGAAGGCCGTTGCCGAATATACGGCGCGTTATGCCATCGGCGACATTCCGCGCCCGTCTTACTGGTCTGGCTTCCGGATCCGTCCGACCTCGATCGAGTTCTGGAAAGACCAGAAGTTCCGACTGCACGACCGCATCGAGTTTCGCCGACCGACGCCTGAGGGGGCTTGGGACAAGGTGCGAATGTACCCGTAAAGGGCTTATTTCCCGAGCAGTTTCAATGGAATGCCTGATGCCAGCGCCGAAACATGGCGTGGCTTCTGGTAAAAGCCGTTGAGTGAGATGCGCGGCATATAGGTGGGCAAGCTTGCGGTCGGAAAGCCTGGCTGCGTTGTTACCGCGATGGCAAATCCGAGCTTTGCCGCAAGGTCCGCTTCGCGGCCCGTTGCTGCCTCCGGCGTGCCGTAGGGAAAAGCGATCGTCCGGGGGCGAGTGCCGGTGATCGACTCGAGATAATCGGCCGAGATTTCCATCTCGATCCGAGCTTCCGCATGCGGCAGCCGGGCAAGCGCCCGGTGGCTGATCGTATGGGCGCCGAGACTGGCGAGCGGGCTTGCGGTGAGCTCGCGCAGTTCCTGTGGCTCCATGACCAGTTCCCGCGTGATGTCGACCGGCTCTATACCGTGGCGCCGCGCCAGTGCATCCACCTCCGAGATGGCGCGACTTTCGTCCTGCCTGTGGATAAACTCGGCAAGCCGGTCGAAGGCGTCCCATTTCCGGACGGGCGTATCGAGCGCCAGCCTCTCTCTGCCGCGGCCGAAATTGAACTCGATGCTGTTCTCCCTGCCGAGCAGCAGCGCCAGCGTCTCCCACCAGATGCTGTGCGAACCTTCGGCAAAGCCTTGCGTAATGAAAACCGTAAAGGGTGCGCCATGCCGTTCGAAAACGGGCAGGGCATGGACGAGATTGTTGCGATACCCATCATCCAGCGTGAAGGCGGCGAACAGGCGATCGTCCTGCGGGTCCGCCAAGAGGGAGGGCACCGCATCGAGCGGCACGAAACGATAGCCGCTCTGCTTCAGCCGCCGAAGCGCCGCGTCCAGAAATTCCGGCGTGATTTCAAGATGTTGGTTTGGCTCGAACGGTTGGGCGATATGCGGGCGTACATGATGGAGCGTGAAGATGACGACGCGTCCGCGGGCCTCTTTCATGAGCCCGGCGGCATTCGCCAGCCAGGCCGCTTCCAGCCCGCCGCCGATCGCGATGCGCTTCAGACGCCGCTTCCACTGCCCCATTTTTTCCGTGACCCCGCTTTGTAATCGTGTCACACAGACTATCCATGCCGCCGTTAAACCTTGCTGAATCCCGGTTGGAAAGCGGTTTATTTACCGGCCTTTAACCAAGCGAAACAAAAGCTTGGAAAAAACTTGGGCGTTGCCTCAAAGTCGCGCCAGATTGTGGGCATCTGTCACAATACGGGACATAATTCCGGTTGTAGCGACTCGCCGGATATAATGAGGGGAAGTGCATGAGAAGGCTTTTGGCTGTCATTTTGACCGCGACGCTGGCAATTACTGCACCCGTTGCGGCCTTTGCCGGAAGCGCCTCCCTCGTGCTCGATGCCCGCACCGGCAAGGTCCTTGCGTCCGAAAATGGTGACACGCTGAACCACCCGGCCTCGCTGACGAAGATGATGACGCTCTATCTCACCTTCGAGGCGCTCAATCGCGGTAAGATCACCTGGGATACACCGATCATCATGTCGAAATATGCGGCCTCCCGTCCGCCGACGAAGCTCGGCGTGAAAGCGGGCGGTACGATCACCGTGCGTGAGGCGGTCTATGGCATGATCGTCAAGTCGGCCAACGATGCTGCTGCTGCCGTCGGTGAAAAGCTCGGCGGTTCGGAAAGCAATTTCGCCCGGCTCATGACCGAGAAGGCCCGCCAGCTCGGCATGAGCCGCACGGTCTTCGTCAATGCATCTGGCCTGCCGGACGCGCGCCAGATCACGACTGCGCGCGACATGTCCACGCTCGCCGTGGCGCTGCTGAACAATTATCCCAACGAATATCGTCTCTTCTCCATCGCAAGCTTCAATTTCCGTGGCCAGACCATCCGCGGCCACAACAATCTCATGTATCGCTATCAGGGCATGGACGGCATCAAGACCGGTTATACCAATGCCTCCGGCTTCAACATCGTCAGCGCCGTGAAGGACGGCAACCGCCGCGTGGTTGGCGTGGTGCTCGGTGGTCGCACGGCCCGCAGCCGCGACGCCAAGATGGCCGGATTGTTCGACCGCTATATGGGACGTGCCTCCTCCGGCAACGCCAAGCTGACCGCCAGCATTAATGCAAAACAGCAGGTCGAAGTCGCCTCGGCTGCTGATGATACCGATGTTCCCGCGCCGGCGAGCGCGCCGCGCGTTGCGGACGAGGCAGCAACACCCGCACCGAAGGCGCTCGGCTTTGCCAATGATGGAGTTATCCCGCTTGAGCGCCCGGCGGCAATGGACGAGATAATGAATGCCGGCAAGGCGCCGAAAGCGCCGGCAGGCAAGGCAGGTGGCTGGCAAATCCAGATCTCGGCCGCCCCGAGCGCCGATGCTGCCCGCGCGCTTCTTGCGCAGGCCCAATCCGAGGCAGGTGCGCCGCTCGTTTCCGCTTCGCCCTACACCGAAGCTGTGGGGAAGGGGCCCAACACGATTTACCGCGCCCGTTTCGTCGGCTTCCAGAGCAAGGAAGATGCGACCTCCGCTTGTGATGCTCTGAAGAAGCGCTCATATGACTGCATGCTTCTGCCGAACCAGGGCTGAGCTGGCTACTCTGGACAATTTCCGGGAATCGGCGCTCTCCTCATAAACAAAAGGAGAACGTCCATGCTGCAACGGCTCGCCGATCAGTTCGAAACATCATCCTCCGCCTACGCCGCCGCCAACGACATCGAGCGTGATGCCGACTGGTTTCTGCTGAAACTGCAGGAGGAGATGGGTGAACTGACCCAGGCCTGGAACCGGCTGACCGGCCGCGGCCGTGCCAAAGGCCGCTCACCCGAGGAGATGGAGCGCGACCTCGCGGACGAAACCGCCGATATCCTCGGCCATGTCCTGCTCTTTGCCCGTCGCCATGACATCGATCTCGCCGCTGCGATCGAGCGGAAATGGAAATTCAGGCCTTCGGCGCAGTAACGTTTCGTGCTTCGCGTCTTTGCGCGATCCACCATTGGCATTGTTCTTCTGTATAGCCGAGCAGTCGCCCCAGGCGATACTCGCTTTCGTCCGTCCAATGCCTTTCGCTCATCAGCTCGGTGTAGGCATCGAACCGCCATTCTTCTTTCGGCAGCGCGTAGAGAATGCGAACCAGGTGAAGCTTGCCCTCAACGAATGGCTCGACCCGTTCGATGATTGCACCTTTGTCGACGTAGGGCCGAAAGTAGGCTCGGATCTCCTTCGGGATCCACGAGCTTTCTTCGTCCGAAAACATAGCGAATGGCTTGCGGCCATCCAGCATCAGCGCGAGCTCGAAGTTAGTATGGACCAGATAGGGCACGCTATCGATCCATTGCGGCCGCGTGAGCACAACCTCGCCATCCGGTTCGGGAAAGGGGAGGGCCAGCATCAAAGACAGCCCATCCAGTTCGCCTTTCTCAAGGTAGAAGAGATGCTCCGTCAGCTCGGACGTTTCTACGTCGAGAATGGCGGCAACAGCCTCCATCGGGGCCTCGAAGCGCATCTCATGCGCCGAGCAACCCGTCTCGGGTGACAGGAATTTCAGCAGAAATGTCTCCGTCGCCAAGCAACGCCCCATCGGCTCGATGTTCTATTGCTTGAGGCTAACCTAAATTGTCCGCCGATAGAACTTGCTGTCGACGGCCATCCGCGGGAATGCTCGCGGCAGGTCTTTGCTGGTGATCTCGGAGAAACCGTTCTTTTCATAGAACCGGTGCGCAGCAAGAAACTTCTCGGTCGTGCCGAGGAATATGTCGGTTACGCCGACTTCACCGGCATGGGCAAGGAGCGCCTCGAGCAGCCGGGTGGCCACACCATGTTCGCGGCCTCGCACCTCGGCGGCCACGAACATCTTCCGAAGAGCCGCCTGGTTGTTGCCAATATCCTTGAGGCCGAGCGTGCCGACGACGGCGCCATCCTTGACCGCCACCCAGAACTGGCCTTTGCCGGACTGGTAGAAGTCGGGAATGACGCGCAGGTCCGGCTGCGCGTCGGCGGTGATATGAATGTCGAATTCTTCGCGCTGGATCGGCAGGATGACCGAGATCACGCCGTCGGCATCGTCGGGAGCGAAGGTTCTGATCTCGATTTCGACCATGACACTATCGCCTCAGGCTTGAGTACCGCCGACGGTCACCTGATCCATCCGCAGATGCGGCTGGCCGACGCCGACCGGCACCCACTGGCCCGCCTTGCCGCAATTGCCGATGCCGGTATCGAGCTTCATGTCGTTGCCGATCATGGAAACACGCTTCATCGCATCCGGGCCGTTGCCGATCAGCATGGCGCCCTTGATCGGTGCGCCAATCTTGCCGTTCTCGATAAGATAGGCCTCGGTGCAGCCGAAGACGAATTTGCCCGATGTGATATCCACCTGGCCGCCACCGAAGGAGACGGCATAGACGCCCTTTTTCACCGAAGAGATGATCTCTTCCGGCGTCTTGTCGCCGCCGAGCATATAGGTGTTGGTCATGCGCGGCATCGGCACATGCGCATAGCCTTGGCGGCGGCCGTTGCCGGTCGGCGCCATGCCCATCAGCCGGGCGTTCTGCCGGTCCTGCATGTAGCCGACGAGCTTGCCGTTTTCGATCAGCACGTTGTAGGCGGACGGTGTGCCTTCGTCGTCAATGGTGATGGAGCCGCGGCGGCTGTCGATCGTGCCGTCGTCGACGACGGTCACGCCCGGTACCGCCACCATCTGGCCCAAGAGACCCGCAAAAGCAGATGTCTTCTTGCGGTTGAAGTCACCTTCGAGGCCATGGCCTACAGCCTCGTGCAGCATGACGCCCGGCCAGCCGGAGCCGAGCACGACATCCATCGTGCCAGCCGGCGCATCGATCGCTTCGAGGTTGACGAGTGCCTGGCGCAACGCCTCATCGGCGCCGTGCTGCCAGCTTCCGGTCGCGATGAAATCGCCGAAACCGATGCGGCCGCCCTGGCCATAGGAGCCGCTTTCCTGCCGGTCACCTTCGCCAACCATGACGGAGATGTTGATACGCGTCATGGGACGGATATCCTGTACGCGATGGCCATCGGCGCGCAGGATATCGACCACCTGCCAGCTTGCCGCGACCGAAGCCGTGACCTGCCGCACCTTGTCATTCTTGCCGCGCAGATAGGCATCGATATCGGTCAACACCTTCACCTTTTCCTCGAAGGTGGGTGAACCGATCGGGTTCTCGTCGGTGTAGAGCTTGCGGTTGGTGCGCTGGGGCGCTGCCGCGTAAGAGCCAGAATAACCGCGCGTCACGGCGCTGACTGCGTCGGCTGCCCGCTTTAGCGCTGAGACGGAGAGATCGCCCGCATGCGCATAGCCGACGGCTTCGCCTGCCACTGCGCGCAGGCCAAAACCCTGTTCGGTGTTGAAGCTGCCGCCCTTGAGGCGACCATTGTCGAAGGTCAGCGATTCCGCCTGCGCGTGCTCGATGAAGAGCTCGCCGTCATCGGCGCCGGAAAGCGCCTCGGCAACATGCTTGCGCATGGCGGCTTCATCGGCATCGAAAAGCGTCAGGAGATCGGTGGTCATGGTTTTATGCTCCGCAAGAAGAGCGGTAATGCTCAATAGCCGATGTAGGTCTGATGCGCTGCGCGAGCAAGCCCTGCCGCATCAGGGCAGGGCGTCGTAGCCTTCCGCGAAGCCCTTGAGGTCGACGGGAATGCCGATGCCTTCTTCTGGCGTCTGGAAGACGATGAAGGTCGCCTGCGCGCCGCTGCGGAAGGTCTTGAGCAGTTCGTCCTCGAGAACGACTTCGGCATAGCAGCCGTCGGCGAAGCAGCGCACGAAATAGGCGCGGCCGATATCCTTGCCGTCGACATTGAGGCCGAGGCCGTTCGGCAGCAGGACGCCGAGCGGTGCCAGCACGCGCAGAATCTTCGACTTGCGGTCAGCCGTCTTCAGGACGACGACGGACAGGCCCACTTCCGGACGGTCTTCGGCGATGACATTCTGCATCAACGCGCACTGCTCGGTCGAGGCACCCGCCGGCTTGTCGCAGACGACGGACCATGCGCCATGGTTGGAACGGACCGTGCCCGGTGCCGGTGGCTGGGCCTGGCTAGGCGTCACCTGCTCGACGTTCGGCGTCGTGGACGGCGCGGGCTGTTGCGTCGGGGCGGGCTTCGCAGCAGGCGCGGCAGGACGCGACTGCGCGGGCGCTGGCGTCTGCTGAGCGAAAACGGGGCTCGTCGCGGCGGTCGCGATGCCCGCGGTCAGTACAAAAGACCGCGCGAGGGAACGGAAACCCATGAAAACCTCTGGATATCGAATCATTGCCGCTATTTGTGAGGCTGCCCACAGAAAATGAAAAGCCCCACCCCGTGAAAACCGGGGGACTGCGGCAGAAATAGGACCTCGCCAAAAGAATGTGCAGCCTGCGGATTGGCCCTGAAGCGCGTTTTTCGTATGCTGATGAAAAGCTTGCAATGTTTTGCCGTGACTGAGGAGGCAGTCTTTGAGCAAATATGCCGCATAGACAATTGCTTCTGCCTGTTGCGGCGGATGCCAAACTGTGGTTTGAAGCGCAGAAGATGGCAAGGATTCTGCGTCCGATTTGATGCAGATCAGCGCTCGAGGGAGATTACAAGGTGATTAAGAAGGCTTTTGCAGCTCTGACCGCGCTGGTCTGTCTGCTTTTTGCTTCCGGCACATATGCCGATCAGCCGATGCCGTGGCAGGCTACCCTGCAGCCGGCAGCGACGCCGATCATGCGGGAGATCCACTGGTTCGAACAATACACGCTGTGGTTCATCGTTCCGATCACGCTGTTTGTTCTCGTTCTCCTTCTGGTCGTCTGTTTCAAGTTCCGTGCTTCGGCAAACCCGGTTCCCTCCAAGACGAGCCACAATACGGTGATCGAAGTCATCTGGACCGTGGGGCCGGTCCTAGTACTTCTCTTCCTCGCCATTCCCTCCTTCACGCTGCTGACCGCGCAGCTCACCCTGCCGGAAAACCCTGATGTGACCATCAAGGCGACCGCGACCCAGTGGCAGTGGAACTATGAATATGAAGGTTCGGGCGAAACGCCCGTCGCCTTCGACTCCTATCTTCTGAAGGAGCCGGATCGTGCCGCTGCCGGCAAGACCGATCTTGGCGTCTATCCGCGCCTGCTCGCCGTCGATAACGAACTCGTGCTGCCGGTCAACAAGACCGTTCGCGTTCTCGTCACCGCCGCGCCGACCGACGTTATCCACGCTTTCGCCATGCCGTCTTTCGGCGTCAAGATCGACGCCGTTCCGGGCCGTCTGAACGAAACCTGGTTCCGCGCCGAGCGTGAGGGCCTTTTCTACGGCCAGTGTTCCGAGCTTTGCGGCAAGGACCATGCGTTCATGCCGATCGCCATCCGCGTCGTCTCCGAGGACAAGTACAAGCAGTGGCTGGCTTCGGCCGCGACTGACTTGCCCGGCGCCTACAAGACACTGATCGCCGCTGCCGATGGTTCTGCAAAGACCGTCGATGTCGCTGAAAACGTCGCAAAGTAAGATAGGGGATCGGGACAATGGCTGGACCTTCCGCTCACGACGATCATTCTCATGATCACCACGCTCATGACGCTCACGCGCATGACGACCATCACGATCACTCGCACACCCCGAGCTTTGCCGACCGCTGGTTCTTCTCTACGAACCACAAGGATATCGGCACGCTCTACCTGATCTTCGCGATCTTCGCCGGTATCGTCGGCGGCCTTCTCTCCGTTGCCATGCGCATGGAGCTGCAGGAGCCTGGCATCCAGATCTTCCACGGCCTGGCCTCCATGGTCTACGGCTTCGAAGGCGATGCCGCCATCGATGGCGCCAAGCACATGTTCAACGTCTTCACCACCGCTCACGCGCTGATCATGATCTTCTTCATGGTCATGCCGGCGATGATCGGCGGTTTCGCCAACTGGATGGTGCCGATCATGATCGGCGCGCCCGACATGGCCTTCCCGCGTCTGAACAACATCTCCTTCTGGCTGATCGTTCCGGCCTTCCTGCTGCTGGTCATTTCGATGTTCGTCGAAGGCCCGGCCGGCGCATACGGCGCAGGCGGTGGCTGGACCATGTATCCGCCGCTGGCAGTCGGCGGTCAGCCGGGTCCGGCAGTCGACCTTGCGATCTTCTCGCTGCACATTGCCGGCGCCTCGTCGATCCTCGGTGCGATCAACTTCATCACCACAATCCTCAATATGCGCGCTCCGGGCATGACGCTGCACAAGATGCCGCTCTTTGCCTGGGCCGTGCTGATCACCGCCTTCCTGCTGCTGCTCTCGCTGCCGGTTCTGGCGGGCGCCATCACTATGGTGCTCACCGACCGTAACTTCGGTACGGCCTTCTTCGCGCCGGAAGGCGGCGGCGACCCGATCCTCTATCAGCACCTGTTCTGGTTCTTCGGTCATCCGGAAGTCTACATCCTGATCCTGCCGGGCTTCGGCATCGTCAGCCACATCGTATCGACCTTCTCGAAGAAGCCGGTCTTCGGTTACCTCGGCATGGCCTACGCCATGGTTGCCATCGGCGCCGTCGGCTTCGTCGTCTGGGCTCACCACATGTACACGGTCGGCCTGTCGCTCGACGCGCAGCGCTACTTCGTCTTCGCGACGATGGTCATCGCCGTTCCGACGGGCGTGAAGATCTTCTCCTGGATCGCAACGATGTGGGGTGGCTCGATCACCTTCCGCACGCCGATGATCTGGGCGATCGGCTTCATCTTCCTCTTCACCGTCGGTGGCGTCACGGGCGTCCAGCTCGCAAACGCCGGCCTCGACCGCTCGCTGCATGACACCTATTACGTCGTGGCTCACTTCCACTACGTTCTGTCCCTCGGCGCCGTCTTCGCCATCTTCGCTGCCTGGTATTACTGGTTCCCGAAGATGACCGGCTACATGTACAGCGAGTTCCTCGGCAAGCTGCATTTCTGGGTCATGTTCATCGGTGTGAACCTGGTGTTCTTCCCGCAGCATTTCCTCGGCCTCGCCGGCATGCCGCGCCGCTACATCGACTATCCGGATGCATTTGCCGGCTGGAATTATGTCTCGTCGATCGGCTCTTATATCTCCTTCGTCGGCGTGATCATCTTCCTCGTCGGTGTCTGGGAAGCCTTCGCCAAGAAGCGCGTTGCCGGTGACAATCCGTGGGGTGAGGGCGCAACGACCCTCGAGTGGCAGCTGCCTTCGCCGCCGCCCTACCATCAGTGGGAACAGCTTCCGCGCATCAAGTAAGATGCCGGATCCAGACGCCGCAGGCCTCTGCGGCGTCTGGCGATTGAGGAATTCAGGACGGAATGATGACGGTAATCGACAATCACGAGGCTCTTGCTGAAGACGGCGACTTTCGCCTGTCGGAAGCCAGTGCACGCGATTATTTCGAGCTTCTGAAGCCGCGGGTCATGTCGCTCGTGGTCTTCACGGCCTTTGCCGGCCTGGTGCTGGCGCCGGACCACATCAACCCCGTTCTCGGCCTGATCGCCATTCTCTGCATTGCCGTCGGTGCAGGCGCATCGGGTGCACTGAACATGTGGTATGACGCCGACATCGACGCCGTCATGAGCCGCACTGCGAAACGCCCGATCCCGGCCGGCCGCATCAAGCCCAAGGAGGCCCTGGCCTTCGGCCTCGTGCTCTCCTGCTTCTCGGTGACGATCCTGGGCCTCGCGATCAACTGGCTGTCGGCCTCGATCCTTGCCTTCACCATCTTCTTCTATGCCGTCATCTATACGATGTGGCTGAAGCGCTCGACGCCGCAGAACATCGTCATCGGTGGTGCGGCCGGCGCTTTCCCGCCGATGATCGGCTGGGCCTGCGTGACCAATTCCGTCACGATCGAGAGCACCGTTCTCTTCCTGATCATCTTCCTGTGGACTCCGGCGCATTTCTGGGCGCTCGCCCTCTTCAAGATGCGGGATTACGAAGCGGTTGGCGTGCCGATGCTGCCGAATGTGTCGGGTGAGCGCACCACCAAGCACCAGATCGTTGCCTATGCCGTGCTGACGGCTATCTGTGCGGTGCTGCCGACCTTCCTCGGCTTTGCCAGTGTCGGTTATGGCGTGGTAGCCGCGGCACTCGGCGCGGTCTTCATATACTGTTCCATCGCCGTCTGGCGCATGCCCGACGGCGATCTCAAGATGATCCCGGCGAAGAAGTTGTTCGGCTTCTCGATCTTCTATCTTTTCGCCGTGTTCTCCGCGCTGATGCTCGACCGGCTGGTCGCCATGCTGGCCTCGTATGCAGGAGGCTCGTTCTGATGGAATTGGTCAAGCTTACTGAAGCGCAACGCAAGTCGCGCCGCAATCGCAACATTGCGCTCGGTGTCGTGCTCGCCGGTCTGGTAATCCTTTTTTACGTCATCACCATCGTCAAGTTCCTCGGACATGGAGGCTGATGGGATGAGCGACGTCGTCAACGCACCGAAGAAGCCGCGCAACAACGCTGCCGTCGTCTTCATGTGCCTGAGCTTCGTCGTCGGTATGGGCGCGGCAAGCTATGCCGCCGTGCCGCTCTATCGGCTCTTCTGCCAGGTAACCGGCTATAACGGCACGACACAGCGTGTTGATCAGGTTTCGAGCGTCATTCTCGACCGTACGATGCGTGTTACCTTCGACGCCAACGTCGCTCCCGGCCTGCAGTGGGAATTCAAGCCGGTCGAGCGCGAGGTCAATCCGAAGATCGGCGAGACCATCCAGGTCAATTTCATCGCCGAAAACCGTTCCAACGAAACCCAGCGCGGCCAGGCGATCTTCAACGTGACGCCGGGCGAGGCGGGCGCCTATTTCAACAAGGTGCAATGTTTCTGCTTTAATGAAACGGACCTGAAGCCGGGCGAGAAGCTTGAAATGCCGGTCGTGTTCTACATCGATCCGGAAATTACCAAGGCCGCTGAATCGAAAAGCATTCACACGGTCACGCTGTCATACACGTTCTATCCTAAAGAGGGTCCGAAGCCGGTGGCTTCGAATGAGGATGGAACGGGACAGGCTGAAAAGAAACTTTGATTGAGGAGTGTTTCCGGCCGTGCCGGAAGCGGAGAAGGAAGACACCGGGGATCTGACATGGCCGATGCTCATCAGAAGAATCACGACTATCACATCATAGCTCCGAGCCCGTGGCCGATACTGGCCTCGCTCGGCGCATTCCTGATGGCCTTTGGCGGCGTCGGCTACATGCGCTACCTGAACGGCGGCTCGCTGCATGTTTTCGGTATCGAATGGGCCCATCCGTGGCTCTTCTTCATCGGGCTGGCTGTCGTTTTCTACGTCATGTACGGCTGGTGGTCCGACACCGTGAAGGAAGCCCATGAGGGCGCCCATACACGCGTCGTGTCGCTGCACCTGCGCTACGGCATGATCATGTTCATTGCTTCGGAAGTGATGTTCTTCGTCGCCTGGTTCTGGGCCTATTTCGACGCCAGCCTCTTTCCGCACGAGGCAATCCAGGCTTCGCGCCTTGCCTATACCGGCGGTGTCTGGCCGCCAAAGGGCATCGAGGTTCTCGATCCCTGGCACCTGCCGATCTACAACACCGTCATCCTGCTGCTCTCGGGCACGACGGTGACCTGGGCGCACCACGCTCTGCTGCATAACGACCGCAAGGGCCTTATCCAGGGTCTGACGCTGACGGTCCTGCTTGGCGTGCTCTTCTCCTCCGTCCAGGCCTATGAATATGCTCATGCTCCGTTCGAGTTCCGCAACTCGATCTACGGCGCGACCTTCTTCATGGCCACCGGTTTCCACGGCTTCCACGTTCTGGTCGGCACCATTTTCCTGCTGGTCTGCCTCATCAGGGCGTTGCGCGGCGACTTTACGCCGAAGCAGCACTTCGGCTTCGAGGCGGCTGCCTGGTACTGGCACTTCGTCGACGTCGTCTGGCTGTTCCTGTTCTTCTGCATCTACGTCTGGGGCGGCTGGGGCGCTCCGGTTGCGGCAGGCTGATCGAGACCGGATAGAAATCAAAAAAGGCGGGTGCCATCGGCCCCGCCTTTTTCTTTGTCTCGGAGATAGAGCATTTCCGTCTTTCTTCGAAACGCGAAAATGCTCTATCTCTTTGTTTTCACGCAATTCCGGACGCAAAACCGCTGCGCACTTTTGCTGGTATTGCTCTGGCTCTTCGTCTTACCGTTGACCAGCCAGCTTCTCGAAGGCCGAAGGCTCGGGAATGCCGAGGTCCAGCTGATGGCGGATCGCCTCGGCGCATTCGAGCGCGGTCAGCACCGATGTATCGACCTCCATGTCGTAGAGGCCGGGACGATGAACCTCGTCCTGCCAGCGCTGTACCGGTTCAGGCACGGGTGTCTCCCCGGTAGCGCGCAGGTAGAGGGTCTCACGCCCTTCCTCCACAATTTCCCGCCGCTGCATGATCGTCTCGATCGGACATTTGACGCCGACGAACAGGACGGGAAAACCGTCTAGTCGTCTGGCGCAGTCGCCGAGGATGCCGAGTGGCTGCGAATAGCTGTCGTGGTGGCCGAGGTCGGCGACGACGTTGAGCCCCAATCCGGCATGGATGGCGATCGACTCATAAAGCGCTGCATAGAGGAACGGCACGAGTTCTTCGAGATCCGGCCGCTCGCCGCCAGGCCTCAATCCGATACCGGGCAGGTAGCGCTTCGGCGTCATGGCATTATAGGTATCGACGCCGAGGTTGATCCACGGCCCCTCGAATTCTTCCTGGATTGCGCGCGCAATGCTGGATTTGCCGCTTCGCGGTGCGCCGTTCAGGATAATGATCTGTCCGGCATGGCTATCGCTGGTCATCAGTCTTCTTCTTCTGTTTGGCGCGAATCGCTGAGGCGAAACCGCGCAGGCATTTCCATTCGGGATGCGAATACTTTATGGGAGAGTTAAGGCAGACGACGAAAAGCCGCCTGCATGGAGATCGGCATGAACGAAGATAGCGCACAATTTCCACCGGTCGATCCGGTCAAGACCGGCATCAAGGGATGCTGCCCGCGCTGCGGTCATGGGCAGCTCTTCGATGGCGTGCTCGGCCTGAAACCGAACTGCGCCGCCTGCGGGCTGGATTATTCCTTCGCCGATGCAGGCGATGGCCCCGCCGTTTTCGTCATCCTCATCGTCGGCTTCATCATCATCGGTTCGGTGCTCTGGCTGCAGGTCAATTATGCTCCGCCGATCTGGGTTCACATTTTGCTCTTTGCTCCGCTCACAATCATACTCTCCCTGCTGGCGCTGCGCTGGTGCAAGGGCATCCTCATCGCCATGCAATATCGCCATAATGCCCGCGAGGGACGCCTGAGTGACTGACATCGAGAGTCCGGCCCCGCGCCGCAAGCTGCCGGTGTTTACCGGCATAACCGTTCTCATTGCGCTCGCCATCCTGATCTCGCTCGGCACCTGGCAGGTGGAGCGTCTTCACTGGAAGGAAGGCCTGCTCGCCGATATCGCCGAACGCCGAGCCGCAGCCCCGGTTCCGCTCGCCGATATCGAGACCATGGCCGCCCAGGGCGGCGATATCGAATATCGCACGGTCACTGCCACCGGCCGCTACATCAACAACAAGGAGCGCCATTTCTTCGCCACCTGGCGCGGCCAGACCGGCTATTACATCTATACGCCGCTGCAGCTTGCAGACGGGCGCTATATCCTGGTCAACAGAGGCTTCGTTCCCTATGAGAACAAGGAGCCGGAAATGCGCATGCAGGGCCAGTTGACCGGCCAGCAGACGGTAAGCGGCCTCGCGCGTGCCAAACTCCTCGGCAAACCCTCCTCGCTCGTGCCTGACAACGACGTGGCGAAGAATATCTTCTACTGGAAAGATCTCGATGTGATGGCGTCGAGCGTCGACCTCGACAAGGTCGATGTCGTGCCCTTCTTCGTCGATGCCGATTCCACGCCCAACCCGGCGGGCTTTCCGATCGGCGGCGTCACGCAGGTCGATCTGCCGAACGACCATCTGCAATATGCTTTCACCTGGTACGGGTTGGCTGCGGCGCTGCTCGTTGTCGTTGCCATCTCCTGGTTCCGTCCCCGCAAGGGTGCAGCGCAATAGTATCGCTTCAATTCCGACCCATATTGGGTTAGAGGTCCCTGAAGCTTAACCTGGGTATGTTATGAACATTGCGGCAAAACCTCCGTTGACGATCAGGCTCTGCGGTCCGCGCGGCTTCTGCGCCGGCGTCGATCGGGCGATCCAGATCGTCGTGCTGGCGCTGAAGGCTTACGGCGCGCCTGTGTATGTCCGCCACGAGATCGTCCATAACCGCTATGTCGTGGAAGGGTTGGAAGCCAAGGGAGCGGTCTTCGTCGAGGAGCTTGACGAGATCCCGGCGGAGCATCGTGCTCAGCCGGTCGTCTTTTCCGCCCATGGCGTGCCGAAAGCCGTGCCCGAGGATGCGAATGCCCGCAACCTCTTCTATCTCGATGCAACCTGTCCGCTGGTCTCCAAGGTCCACAAGCAGGCGATGCGTCATAATCGCCTCGGCCGCCATGTCGTCCTGATCGGCCACGCCGGCCATCCCGAAGTGATCGGCACCATGGGTCAGTTGCCCGAAGGCACTGTTTCGCTCATCGAAACTGTCGAGGACGCGGACATTTATCAGCCTGATGATCCCGATAATCTCGGCTATGTCACGCAGACGACGCTTTCGGTCGACGATACCGCCGGTGTCATCAAACGGCTGGAAGAGCGCTTCCCCAAGCTGCAGGCTCCGGCCGCTGATTCCATCTGCTATGCCACGACCAACCGCCAGGAAGTGGTGAAGGAAGCAGCCCCCGGCTGCGATCTGTTCATCATTGTCGGTGCGCCGAACTCGTCCAATTCCAAGCGGCTCGTCGAAGTGGCGCTCCGGGCAGGGGCGAAGAAGTCGATCCTCGTGCAGCGCGCTTCCGAGCTCGACTGGGATGAGATCGGCCCGATTGCCACGCTCGGCCTGTCCGCCGGTGCTTCCGCCCCCGAAGTGATCGTCAACGAGATCATCGAGGCCTTCCGCACGCGCTTCGATGCCCGCGTCGAGCTTGCAGAAACCGTGCAGGAAAACGAGCATTTCCTCGTCAATCGCGAACTGCGCAGCCTTGAATTGACGACGGCTGACATGGCATTCGTGAACGGGGAATGAGGTGAGGGTGGCTACCCTCTCTGTCCTGCCTACCTGATGACACCGCCTCTACAGTGAGATACCCACCTTGGCAGTTTATACCGATATCGCCGAAGACGATCTGAAATGGTTTCTCACCGAATATGATGCCGGTACGCTGCTCTCCTACAAGGGCATCGCGGAGGGCGTGGAGAATTCCAATTTCCTGCTGCACACATCCAAGGCGCCGCTCATCCTGACGCTTTACGAAAAGCGGGTGGAAAAGAGCGATCTGCCCTTCTTCCTCGGCCTGATGCAGCATCTGTCGGCCGGCGGCCTGTCCTGCCCCCTGCCGCTGCCGCGCAAGGACGGTGCGCTGCTCGGCACGCTGTCGGGCCGTCCAGCCGCGCTTATATCCTTTCTGGAGGGCATGTGGCTCAGAAAGCCGGAAGCCAAACACTGCCGCGAAGTCGGCAAGGCGCTGGCGCAAATGCATGTTGCTGGCGAAGGTTTTGCACTGACGCGGCCGAATGCCTTGTCGCTGGAAGGCTGGCAGACGCTCTGGGACAAATCCGAGGCACGCGCCGACGAGGTCGAGCCCGGGCTGCAGAACGAGATCCGCAGCGATCTCAATTTCCTGCGGGCCTATTGGCCGAAGGATTTGCCTGATGGCGTCATCCACGCCGATCTTTTCCCTGATAACGTCTTCTTCCTCGGTGACGAGCTCTCGGGCCTCATCGATTTCTATTTCGCCTGCAACGATCTGCTCGCCTATGACGTCTCGATCTGCCTCAATGCCTGGTGCTTCGAGAAGGATGGCGCCTACAACATCACCAAGGGCATGCAGATGCTGGAAGGGTACCAGAGCGTACGGCCGCTGAGCGAGGCGGAGATTAAAGCTCTGCCGGTTCTCTCCCGTGGCTCGGCGCTGCGCTTCTTCCTGACCCGTCTCTACGACTGGCTGACGACGCCTGAGGGCGCGATGGTCACCAAGAAGGATCCGCTGGAATATCTGCGCAAGCTGCGCTTCCACCGCCAGATTTCCTCGCCGGCCGAATATGGACTGAGCCTATGAAGCACATCGATATCTTCACCGACGGGGCATGCTCCGGCAACCCCGGCCCCGGCGGGTGGGGCGCTGTGCTGCGCTACGGCGAGGTCGAGAGGGAACTCTCCGGCGGCGAGGCTGAAACCACCAATAACCGTATGGAACTCCTGGCTGCCATCTCCGCGTTGACTGCCCTGAAGGAGCCCTGCGAAGTCGATCTCTACACCGACAGCGCCTATGTCAAAGACGGCATTTCCAAATGGATCTTCGGCTGGAAAAAGAACGGCTGGAGGACATCGGACAATAAGCCGGTGAAGAATGCCGAACTCTGGCAGGCGCTGGAAGAAGCCCGCAACCGGCACAAGGTGACCCTTCATTGGGTCAAGGGCCACGCCGGCCACTCCGAAAACGAGCGTGCTGATGAGCTCGCCCGCAAGGGTATGGAGCCTTTCAAGAAGAGCAAGAAAGCGGGCTGATCAGGCCGCCTGCCGCTGCTCCATGGCCGCGTGCTGTATCAGTCGGTGCATATATTCCAGCTTCGTCACGACAGGCGGAGACAGCACGAAGGGATAGGAATCCGGCTGTCCCATGCTGCGCTGGATCGCGTTGATCGCAAGGCTGAGCGGCACCCAGGCGCCGACGAGCTGTTCGGCGCTCTGTGCCCGATAGGGATTGAAATCCACTTCACCGGCGATCTCTTCATGCCCGCGCGGATCGATCGCGATGCCGAAGCCACGCGCCGTTTCCAGCGTATCGACGATGTGCAGGTAGTGCGCGAAACATTCTGCGAAATCTTCCCAGGGGTGAACGGAGGCATAGGCGCTGATGAAATTCTCCTGCCAGCCTGCAACTGGCCCATTGGCATAGCGATCCTGTAATGCGGCGCCGTAGTCCTGCCGCTCATCGCCGAAGACTGCGCGGAATTCATCGAATCCATTGCGATCGCGGACCAGCTTGTTCCAGACGAAGTGCCCGGTCTCGTGGCGGAAATGGCCAAGCAGCGTGCGATAGGGTTCATCCATCGCCATGCGCGCCTGCTCGCGGGTCACGTCGTCTGCTTCCGCTGCGCGGATCGCGATCAGCCCGTCTTCATGGCCGGTGATGGCCGGTACAATATTGCCGTCATTCTGCACGGTGTCTTCGAGAAAATCGAAAACGAGGCCGCCTTGCGGGTCTTCCTGCCGGTTGGGATGCGGCAAGTTCCAGCGCAGTAGCGAATAGAAGAGGTGGCGCTGCGCCTGGCTGATGCGGCGCCAGCGGTCGATACCATCTTGCGTGTCGGTATTCGGCACCAGCCGGTTATGCCGGCAGGCGATGCAAAAATCATTGTTGTCATCGACCAGCCAGTTGCAGATGTCGAGGCCCGCATTGGCGCAGAACTGCACAAGCCGGTTCGGATCGGAGACGAGCTGCCAGTTCGCTTCGTCGCGCGATTCCAGCGCATGCATGGAAAGATCGCCCGCAAAGAAGCCGAGGCGATGGTTGCAGCGCACGCACTGCCTGTTGTCGAAATGGATGACCTGATCGCAATTGTCGCAGGCAAACAGCCTCATGGCAGCCCCCTACAGGCAGGATATGACGGAAAATGCCCGCCGCACACGGATGCGACAGGCATTGCACGTATGAATGAAACGGGGCGTCAGAGCCGGTCGACAGCGCCCTTCAGCTTGTCCTTGACCTTGCCGCTCGCGACCTGGGCCTTGCCCTTGGCTTCCTGCATGCCGCCCTTGGCCTGCATTTCGCGGTTGCCGGTGGCCTTGCCGGCCGCCTTCTTCGCCTTGCCGGCCATCTCGTTGACCTTGCCGGAAATCTTGTCGCCAGTGCTACCCATGTGTGTCTCCTCTTGGATCACGGACGGAGTATCCGTGTTTGCCGACGGGAAACGCGAGTGAACGAGTTTCGTTCCGGAATGATGCAGTCAGGCGTGACCGGCTTCGGCCGAAAGCATGGCAGGCGTGATACCCATGCTGGCAAGCGCCCGCTCATACTTGTCATCGAGGCAGCGATCGAAGATCAGCTCCTCATTGGCCGCGCAATTGAGCCAGCCATTGGATGCCACCTCGTTTTCGAGCTGGCCCGCACCCCAGGAGGAATAGCCGAGCAGCATGGTGGCCCGCTTGGGGCCGCCGCCCTTGGAGATGGCGCGCACGATATCGAGCGTCGCCGTCAGGCAGATATCGTCGCTGACGGGGATGGAGGAGTCGCTGACATAATCGTCGGAATGCAACACGAAACCACGACCGCTCTCGACCGGCCCACCGGTCTGGATCGGAAACTCCCGCGCATCTTTCGGTAGCACGATGGAATCTTCCTGCTTGATCATGTCGAGATGCAGCAGGACATCGGTGAAGGTCAGGCTCTGCGGGCGATTGATGACGAAGCCCATGGCCCCTGCATCCGAGTGGGCGCAGATATAAATCACTGTGCGCGCGAAGTTGCGATCCTCCATGCCGGGCATGGCGATCAGGAACTGACCGTCGAAAAATCCGCGTTCCCGTCTGTTCTTCAGCGTTGCTAGGGACATGGTTCCTCCTGCCGCCAGACCGCACAAAGGCTCCGACAAGAGAAACATGGGGCAATGTCACAAATCAATCAACTGAAAATGAAGATTTATATGGGCGGGACTTCTGGCGGCAATTGGCAAGTTTCGGTAAACCCTTGTTCCATGACAGTTATTTCATTGCTCGCGCGCGCGCCATTAATTGCAGTCATTTCGGCTGCGTCGATACTTGGATTGCTGTGTCAGGCGCATGCGGAAATGAGCGACTGGGCGGAGAACGAAGGCGGCCGGATGCGTCTCGTGGCGCTGCCGCCGGACGCTGCTGGCCATATAAGGGCAGGCTTGCAGATTGAGCCGAAGCCTGGCTGGATCACCTATTGGCGTGAACCGGGCAATAACGGCATCCCGCCGCAGATCACCATCGCACCGCAAAGCGGCGTCACGCTGGACGCCATTTCCTATCCCGTTCCGAAACATATCTCCAGCGGCAAGGTCGAGGATATCGGCTATGAGGCGCCGGTGACGCTGCCATTATCGCTGACGGTTTCGAAAGTGGGACCGGTCGTTCTCGACGCCACCGCTTTCATCGGCATCTGCAAGGATATTTGCATTCCTTTCCAGGCGCAGCTTTCATTGAAACTCGGTACTGCCGCCCAGTCGCGCCCGCAGGAGGAGATGATTCTTCAGAGCGCCGCTGCCCGCCTTCCCGAAGCGCAGTCTGCCGATTTCGAGGTCGTGGCACACGCGATGTCACCCGACCTGAAGCAACTCTCGCTGAAGGTTACTCTGCCGGAAGCAGGGAATGGAACGCCCGAAATCATCGTCACCGGCCCGAGCGGCTATGCTTTCACCAAGCAGATGAATGTGGGGCGCAGCGGCAAGGCCTATTCTGCCGATATCGCCATCGGAAAGCTGCCGAAAAATTACGATATCAAGGGCAAGCGGTGGGGAGTGCTCATCGTTGACGGTGCCCGCGCCATGGAAACCACGCTTGCCTTTGATTGACCGCATCTTATAGTCCGTCTCAATCCCTATGCGGTCTTGCCGCAACCAGCCAGAACCGAGGAGAAAATCCATGACCATCGCGATCGGCGACAAGCTTCCTGCCGCCACCTTCAAGGAAAAGACCACCGACGGCCCGGTCGAAACCACCACCGAGCAGCTCTTTGCCGGCAAGCGCGTCGTGCTCTTCGCCGTACCCGGCGCTTTTACGCCCACCTGTTCGCTGAACCACCTGCCGGGCTATCTGGAAAACCGCGATGCCATCCTCGCCAAGGGCGTCGACGATATCGCCGTTCTCGCCGTCAACGACTGGCATGTCATGGGCGCCTGGGCGCAGTCTTCGGGCGGCCTTGGCAAGATCCACTTCCTCGCCGACTGGGATGCCGGCTTCACCAAGGCAGTCGGTCTCGATGCCGATCTCTCCGGCGGCGGCCTCGGCGTTCGCTCCAAGCGCTATTCCATGCTGGTCGAGGACGGCGTCGTGAAGTCGCTCAACGTCGAGGAATCGCCCGGCCAGGCAACGGTTTCCGGTGCTGCGGCGATGCTCGAACAGCTCTGAGCTGGAGGCGCATCACTGATTATGTTAAAGGCGCCTTTGGGCGCCTTTTTCAATGTCGGTCGTTCAAATGCGCATCGATATCACGATGGCCTTCGAGGATGTGCAGTACCTCGAATACATTGTCGATATAGCGGAAGATGATGATGTAGCCGTGGTACGCAAAACTTCGAATGCCGTGACCGAGCTCTGGCCTCAGTCTTCCCATCTGTCCCGGTAGTGCCGCCAATGTCCTGCATTTTCGCCGCAACGTTGCGACGAATTCTGCTCCGACCATGCGGTCGCCGCTTTGAAGGGTAATGAATTCGAGAATATCGATCAGCTCGGAAGCAGCACTCGGTGAAATCCGAAGCTTTGCCAAGTCAATAGCCTTTCGCTTTGAGCTCGGCCATCTTTGCATCGAGAGAGGCGTCCAACTCCTCTTCCGTTACTTCCCCGCCTTCGGCGATCGATTTCTGGATAATATATCTAAGGTCGGCGAGCTTCGCTTCCCGCTCCTCCACGAGCCGCAGTCCTTCGCGCACCACTTCGCTAGCCGAGCCGTAGCGGCCGTCTTTGACCGCCTGCTCGACGAATTTTTCCCAGCGTTCACCAATGGACACGTTCATAGCCATCGTCTCCGTTCAATCTCAATAACAAAAAATGCGCATTAAATAGCATTGCGTCAAGAGCGCATTCGCCTCATTCTTGCCGTATTTGTTATAACATAACCGTAATGTTATTACATATAAGGAATTAACATGCCGCCTGTCCCTGAACGTTTCGTCATCAGTCTCCTCGGGCAATCGGCGCTACTGCGTGCAGGCGGCGCAGTCATCGTCACCGCCCTTCTCTGGCTTGCCATCCACTGGGCGATCCTGCTGCCATGAGCGCGCCAGTCATCCGCCTCGACAATCTGACGGTCTCCTACGATCGTCATCCTGCGGTCCATCATCTCTCCGGCACGTTCGAGCCCGGCAGCCTGACGGCAATCGCCGGGCCGAATGGGGCGGGGAAATCCACGTTGCTGAAGGCGATCATGGGGGAGCTGCGTCCTGCCGAAGGGCGGGTGGAGCACCGGCTGCAACGCACCGACTTCGGCTATCTTCCGCAGGCGGCGGAGATCAACAGGCGTTTCCCGATCTCGGTGCTGGATACTGTGCTGCTCGGAAGCTGGCGTTCGGCCGGTGCCTTTGGCCGCATCGCAAAGCAAGACGCCGCATGTGCCCGCGACGCACTCGCCACCGTCGGTCTGGAAGGGTTCGAAAAGCGCCATATCGGCTCGCTTTCGGCCGGCCAGTTCCAGCGCGTGCTCTTCGCCCGCCTGCTGCTGCAGGATGCGCGCATCATCCTGCTTGACGAACCCTTCACCGCCATCGATGCCCGCACGACGAGGGATCTACTCGATATCGTCGTCCGCTGGCATGGCGACGGGCGGACAGTGATTGCTGTGCTCCATGATTTCGAACAGGTGAGGGCGCATTTCCCGGAAACCTTGCTGCTCGCCCGCCGGCTGATCGGCTGGGGGCCGACGCAGGAGGTCATGTCATCTGCCAATCTTCTGCAGGCCCGCGCCATGGCCGAACGCTGGGATGAGGATGCCGAAGCCTGTGAGCCGGCGGCATGACGGCCTACGATATCTTCTTCGCTCCCTTTGCCGATTACGGCTTCATGCGCCGCGCGCTCGTCGCCTGCCTGTGCCTTGGTCTCGGCTCCGGCCCCATCGGTGTTTTCCTGATGCTTCGCCGCATGAGCCTCATGGGAGACGCAATGAGCCATGCCGTGCTGCCTGGTGCTGCGGTCGGCTATCTCGTTGCCGGTTCGCTGTCGCTGACGGCAATGGGTATCGGTGGTCTCGTAGCAGGTCTTTCCGTTGCGCTGCTATCAGGCGTCGTCAGCCGCATGACCGTGCTGCAGGAGGATGCGAGTTTCGCAAGCTTCTATCTGGCATCACTGGCCTTGGGTGTCCTCATCGTCTCCTTGCGGGGCTCCAACATCGATCTGCTGCATGTACTTTTCGGCACGATCCTTGCCATCGACGCGCCGGCGCTGACGCAGATCGGCGCCATCACGTCGGTTACATTGCTGGCGCTCGCGATCGTCTACCGCCCGCTGGTCGCGGAATGTTTTGATCCGGGCTTCCTGCGCGCCGTCGGCGGGCGCGGGCCGGCCTATCATTTCCTCTTTCTGCTGCTTGTGGTGCTGAACCTTGTCGCGAGCTTCCAGGCGCTTGGCACGCTGATGGCCGTCGGCCTGATGATGCTGCCGGCGGCGATCGCCCAGCTCTGGTCCCGCAATCTGCCGGCCATGATGATCATTGCGGCGGCAAGTGCTGCGGCATCCGGCTATCTCGGGCTCATTGCCTCCTATCATCTCGAACTCGCCTCCGGTCCGACGATCATCATGACGGCGGCGCTGCTCTACGGCCTCTCCATTTTCTTCGCGTCGTCGGGCCTTGCCCGGCGCTTCTTCCCCCGCCCGCATCTGAAGGGCTGATTACAGGAGACATCGATGTTACCTAGCAGACTGCTTCTCTCCGCTGCATTGCCCGTACTAATGACGCTTTCGGCTGTGCCGGCTTCGGCTGAAACGCTGAAGGTCGTTGCGTCCTTCACCGTGCTTGCCGATGTCGTCCGACAGGTCGGCGGCGATCACGTCAAGGTCACGAGCCTCGTCGGTCCGAACGGCGACCCCCATGAGTTCGAGCCGTCGCCGGCCGATGCCAAGGCGCTGAATGCTGCAAAAGTCACCTTCGTCAGCGGCGAGGGGCTGGAAGGCTGGATGGATCGCCTCATCACCGCCTCCGGCTACAAGGGAAATCCGGTCACAGTGTCCGAAGGCATCAACACCCGCACGATGGAAGAGGATGGTAAAACCGTCACCGATCCGCATGTCTGGAACAGCCCTGTCAATGTGAAGGTCTGGGTCGCCAATATCGAGAAGGCGCTTTCCGCAGCCGATCCGGCCGATGCCGCGGCCTATAAGGCGAATGCCGAGAAATACACTAGGAAGCTTGAAGAACTGGACACCTATGCACATTCCAAGTTCGACAAGATCGCCAATGATCGCCGCAAGGTGCTGACCAGCCACGATGCCTTCGGCTATTTCGGACGGGAATACAACGTCAGCTTCTTGGCACCCCTCGGCCTCTCCACCGAAAGCGAAGCGTCGGCCGCCGACGTTGCCAAGCTGATCGAGCAGATCAAGCAGGAACACGTGAAAACCTATTTCTTCGAGAACTCCAACGATCCGCGCCTCGTCAAGCAGGTTGCCACTGCGACGGGCGCCGAGCCGGGCGGCGAGCTCTACGTCGAATCTCTCTCGGACTCGAAAGGCCCGGCCCCGACCTACGAGAAGATGTTCCGCTACAATGTCGACCAGCTCTCCGCAGCTATGGCGAAGTCGAGCTGAGCTGACGGGATCTTAGAGAACGAGATCGAAGACCAGGAGGCCAGCCAGGCCTCCATCCGTCGACGAGACGATGCGCTCGCCGACGGTCACATGCTCGGGATGCACAAGATAGGTATCACGAGCCTCGGGACTTTCGAAGGTCACGGCAAAGCCGTCGACGAAACCGCCATGCAGCCCTTCGGGCGAAACATTCGGCCCGTATTTTATGTCAAGAATTCCCGGGATCACCTGCTTCAGCGCCACGATGGCGTCGAACAGCGCCTGCTTATCGTCAGGTGTCATGGCGCTCTTCAGCCGCATGAATACGCAGTGCAGGATCATAAGGTACCTCCCGATATATTTTTGGGCAGAATAGCGACGAAAACGGCAAGGGCAACGATATTTCGCGCCCGCAGCCGCCAGACCTGTCGAAGGCCAGCCAGCCTACATCTGGTCCGCCACCGCCACCGGGCGGTTGTAGATCTTGCGGACGAGATCATGGGACAAGGCACGGGCCGCCGCCTTCTGCTCTTCCGTCATCGGCCTGCAGGTATCCTTGAGGTTGGAGCCGTCGATCACGGTCGCGGCCCCGGAATTGGCGATCACGATATGCCAGCTGCAAGCGGCTACCTTGTCGATGATCACGGCGCCCCGGCAACCGGTGGAGAGGCAGAAGGCCACGGTCACCTGCGCGCCATGATCGCCCTTATGGGCCAGCGCATAGGCGGCCGTGAAATCCTTCTTCAATTTTTCACAGCGCGCCGGCGCTGCTGCCGCCAGGCAGCTCAGCGCTGGCGGATGAATTTCGGCGGCGTAGACCGGAGAGACGCAAAAGGCGCCCATCGAGAGGGCGAGCAGAATCTTGAGCATCGGATTTTCCTTGTTACGCTGAGGCAGAGGCGCATATCGGCGGCCAATGGTCAATGGCCGCCGCAGGCAAGGAAAGCCGTATCGATCCAAGAGGTGCCAATCCCTCGGAAAAATCCGATGAAACAGGCTTTGGGATCAGGCTCGCTTCGTCAGCGGAAACCGTTCCCTCAGCAGCCGCAGCACCGATTCCGACGGCATCGGCGGGCCGAAGAGATAGCTCTGGCCGTAGCTGCAGCCCATCTTGGCAAGCTCGATCGCATCCTCGTTGGACTCGATGCCTTCGGCCACCACCTTCATGTCCAGCTCGCGCGCCATGGCAATCACCGATTTCAAGATCGTCGCCTTCTTGTCGCTGTTGTCGCGCACCAGCGCCTTGTCGAGCTTGATCGTGTCGAAGGGGAAGCGGGTCAGGTAGGCGAGCGAGGAATAGCCGGTGCCGAAATCGTCGAGAGCCAGGCCAAGGCCGGCCTCTTTCAGCTTTTGCAGCACGAGGCGCGCCTGTTCCGGGTTCTCCATCACCATGGATTCCGTCAGTTCCAGCTTCAGCCGCGAAGGATCGCAATGGGTCTTAGCCAGTACCGAACGGACGTCGTCGTAAAGATCGTTGTTGAGAAGCTGCACGCTCGACAGGTTGATGGAGACGAAGATCGGCAGTTCGCCGGTCTGGTTCTGCCACCCCATCAGGTCGTTGGTCGCCTGCTCCAGCGCGAAGATGCCGAGCGCACCGATAATGTCGGACGCTTCGGCGATCGGGATGAATTCGGACGGCGGGATATTGCCGCGCTTGGGATGTTCCCAGCGCATCAGCGCCTCGAAGCCGGCAATTTCGACATCCTCCAGCCGCGCAATCGGCTGGTAGACCATCGAAAGTTCCTTGCGCTCGATGGCGCGGCGCAGGTCCGATTCAAGCTGCAGGCGGTCGGTGCCGAAATCACGGAAAGCCGGCTGGAACGGTTCCACACGATTGCCGCCAGCGCGTTTGGCCCGGTACATGGCAAGCTCGGCGTCGCTGAGCAGACCCGACGCGCTCTCCTGCTGGTCCACCCAGGAGGTGAGGCCGATCGAGGCGGTCAGGATGATCTCGCGGTTGGAGAAGTTGATCGGCACCATGATCGCCTTGCTCATCGCATCGGCGAAATCGGCAACCTTGGCCGGATCATGCTCGGAAACGAGGATGAGGCCGAACTGGTCGCCGGAAAGGCGGGCCAGCGTATCCTGCGGTTTCAGGAGGCGGCGCAGGCGGCGGGTGAGCGCGATCAGGATATTGTCACCGGCCGCGACACCGAGGGAATCATTGACCAGCTTGTAGCGGTCGATGTCGATCACCATGACGGTCGGGCGCAGCGTCTCGCCGCCCGGCGCCAGCGTAAGCACCGACTGCAGGCGGTCGATGAAGACCTGCCGGTTCGGCAGGCCCGTCAGGTTGTCGTGCAGCGCATCGTGTAGCAGCCGCTCGACGGAATTCTTCTGTTCTGTCACGTCGACGATCGTGCCGACGCAGCGGATGATCTCGCCATTCGAGCCGAGTACTGGCCGGGCGCGGATCAAGAGCCAGTGGAAGTGCCCGTCTTCGGCGCGGATGCGGAACTCATGGTTCAGCCGCCCGCGGCGATGTTCCAGCAGCACGTCCAGCGTCGCCCGGAAACGATCGCGATCGTCAGGGTGTAGCCGTGGCAACCAGTTGCGCGCCGCGCCATGCATCGTACCCGGTGAAAGCCCGAGCTTGACGGAAACATCGGGAATGGTGACGACACGATCGCGCGCCACATCCCAGTCCCAGACCATGTCGCCCGAGCCCGTCAGCGCCAGCGACTGGCGCTCGAGATCGGAGAATAGCCCCTGCTGGAAAGCGCCGCCGGCAAAGGCATGCTGCATGACGGTAAAGCCGATCAAGAGCACGATGAGAACGAGGCCACCGCCGAGTGCCGGCTGGATGATGTCATTGTCGAGCCGGCCGGTGATCGTCATCCACGCGCCGAACAGCCAGACGAGCGTCAGCGCCCATGCCGGCACGAGCAGGATGGCTCGGTCATAGCGGTTGAAGCCGAGATAGATGATCAGCAGCAGGCCGGTCGCCGCCGTCAGCGCGAAGGATAGCCGCGCAATGCCGGCCGCAATCGACGGATCGTAGATCGCAACGCCGAACAGAAGGGCAAGACCGAGAACCCAGGCAAGCGTGGCATAGCCGAGATGCACATGCCATCGGTTTAGATTGAGATAGGTGAACAGGAAGATGACGAAACTGGAGGCGAGCGCAACCTCCGCACAGGCGCGCCATATTCGTTGATCCGCCGAGGCGACGCTGATCAGCTTTCCGAGAAAGCCAAAGTCGACGCAGATATAGCCAAGCACCGCCCAGGCGAGTGCCGCCGTCGCCGGCAGCATCGAGGTTCCCTTCACGACAAAGAGGATCGTCAGGAAGACAGCGAGCAGGCCGGCAATGCCGAGCACGATACCGCGATAGAGCGTGAAGGCGTTGATCGTGTCCTTGTAGGCATCCGGCTCCCACAGATAGATCTGCGGCAGGTCGGGTGTGGCAAGCTCGGCAACGAAAGTGATGACGGCGCCAGGGTTCAGCGTGATGCGAAAGACATCGGCCTCGTCACTCGGCTGACGGTCGAGCGCAAAACCTTCGCTCGGCGTGATCGCAATAATGCGCTGCGAGCCGAGATCGGGCCAGAACAGCTTGGAATTGACGAGACGGAAGTGCGGCGCGACGATGACGCGCTCGAGCTGTTCTTCCGAAACATTGGCGAGCGCAAAGACCGCCCAGTCGCCCTGATGGTTTTCCGAGCTTGCGCGCACTTCGATACGCCGGCGGATACCATCGGCGCCGGCGGCGGTGGAAACCTGGAAGGCCTCGCCCTGGTTGGCGTAGATTTCAGTCGTGGCAGTCAGGTCCAGCGCAGTATCGTCGCGGGAAATCTTAACCGGTTCGGCCGCCTGCACGGTTCCCGCCGCAAGGGCGAATACCGACAGGAGAAGGGCTGCGATCACCGCGATCACTCGTCCGGACGGTGACGTCAGCAGCATGCGGTCTTTGTTCATCGGCTGTTGGGTTTCCTGCCTGTATCCGCGTCACTGGCCAAGCGTGAAAACATCACGTGATCATGCCACTGACCGTTGATCTTCAAATATCCGCGCAGGTAGCCTTCCCGCTGGAACCCGGCTTTCTCAAGCAGGCGAATGCTCCGTGCGTTGTCTGGAATACAGGCTGCTTCGATACGGTGCAACTCAAGCCCTGTGAAGATATAGGGAATAACCAATTGAAGTGCGGCGAACATATGTCCTTGGCCGGCATGACGCTCGCCCATCCAGTAGCCGATCATGCAGCTTTGGGCGGCTCCCCGGCGGATATAGCCGATGGTGATGCCGCCGACGAGCGTCATATCCTTCCTTAGAAAAATGAAGAGCGGGATCGCCTGTCCCGAGGCATATTCCTGCTTGCCGCGGATCACCCGGGCGCGAAACGAGCCTTCGGTCAGCTCGTCGCGCCGCCATGTCGGCTCCCAGGGTTCCAGAAAACGGCGGCTGTCGGCGCGCAGCCGGTGCCACTGGTTGAAATCCTGGTAGCGCGGCAGGCGCAGGACATATTTATCGTTTTCGAGTTCGACCGCTTCAGGCTGTCGCGAAAGGAACCGAAAAACCGATTTTGGCATCGATAACCCCCGGCGCAACGTATGTGTCGGTCAGCGGCTTGCCTGCTTCGTCTTCGGTGCCGGAACCGAAAGCGAGGCGGTGATGTCTTCCATCGGGGCAAGCTGCTCGAGCGGACCGATCGCCGAAAGCGTCGGGACGGTATCGTAGAAAAGGCGACCGGCAAGATCGGTCAGGCGCTCGATGGTGATGCCCTCCAGCCGCTCCATCATCTCCGGATTGGAGATCGGACGACCATAGAGCATCATCTGTCGGGCGATCTGGCCGGCGCGGGCAGCGGGGCTTTCCTGGCCCATGAGAAGCTGGGCGCGGATCTGCGCCCGGGCGCGTTCGATTTCCTTCTGGTCGATATTGTCCGCCGACTTGTGCAACTCGTCGATGATGACGGGCACCAGTTCCGGCAGGTTCTCGCCACCGGTCGCGGCATGGATGCCGAAGATGCCGGTATCGGAAAAGCCCCAGTGAAAGGCGTAGACCGAATAACAGAGGCCGCGAAACTCGCGCACCTCCTGGAAGAGGCGTGAAGACATGCCGCCGCCGAGGATATTGGCGAGGATCTGTGAGCAGTAGAAATCGCGGGCATGGTAGGCCTTGCCCTCGAAACCGAGCAGTATCTGCGCGTCCATGAGGTCGCGCGGCTCGCGCACATTGCCGCCGATATAGCGTGCAGCCTCCATGACCGGCGGAGCATTGGGCGCTGTCGGCAGGCCAGCAAAGCGGTCTTCGACCATGCGCACGAATTCGTCATGCTCGACGGCGCCGGTTGCGACCACGAACATCCGGTCGGTCGTGTAGTTGCGGCCGAGATAGGTACGGATCTGCTGCGGCGTGAAAGAAACGACGGTCTCCGGCGTGCCGAGGATCGGCCTGCCGAGCGTCTGGCCACGATAGGCGACCTCGGAGAAACGGTCGAAGACGACGTCGTCGGGCGTGTCGTTGGCCGCGTTAATCTCCTGCAGGATGACTTGCTTCTCACGCTCCAGCTCTTCTTCCTCGAAGGCGGATTCCGTCAGGATATCGGCGAGGATATCGACGGCGAGCGGTACGTGGTCTTTGAGAACGCGAGCATAATAAGAGGTCGTCTCTGTGGAGGTCGCGGCGTTCACTTCGCCACCGACATCCTCGATTTCCTCGGCGATCTCACGGGCGGAACGTCGTGCGGTTCCCTTGAAGGCCATATGTTCGAGCAGGTGGGCAATGCCGTGTTCGTCTTCCGTCTCGTTGCGCGAACCTGATTTGATCCAGACTCCGAGCGCAGCGCTTTCAAGGTGCGGCATGGTCTGTGTGACTACTGTCAGCCCGGATTTGAGCCGGGTGCACTCAACTGTCATGTGCTATCTTTCTGCGCCTGCCGTCATCTAGCTGCGGGCATGCTTGCCGATAAAGGTTTCAACCGCTTTGAGCTCGGGCTCGATGATCTGGAAGCGCTCCTCCCTGTGCATCACATCAGCAAGCCACGTCGGAAGCGCCGGGTCAATACCGGAGGCAGATTTTACGGCAGCCGGGAATTTCGCCGGATGCGCAGTGGCAAGCGTCACCATCGGGGTATTCGGCTTTTCCCGCTTGGCGGCCACGAAGACGCCGATCGCCGAATGCGGATCGAGCAAATAGCCGGTTTCCGCATAGGTCTTGCGGATCGTTTCCGCCACCTGGCGCTCGCTTGCGCGGCCGGCGCGGAAATCCTTCTTGATGAATTTCAGCGCTTCGGGCGAGATCTCGAAACCATTGGATTGCTTGAGGCTTTCCATGGCGGCGCGAACCTTGGAGGCGTCGCGGTCATAGGCCTCGAACAGCAGCCGCTCGAAATTGGAGGATATCTGGATATCCATGGAGGGAGAGGTCGTGGCCTTCACCGCTTTCATGTCATAACGGCCGGTCTTCAGCGTCCGCGCCAGGATATCGTTCTCATTGGTGGCGATGACGAGCTTGTCGATCGGCAGGCCCATGCGCTTGGCACAATAGCCGGCGAAGATATCGCCGAAATTCCCAGTCGGTACCGTGAAGGAGATCTTCCGGTCCGGTCCGCCGAGTGCGACCGCTGCCGTGAAATAATAGACGATCTGGGCCATGATGCGCGCCCAGTTGATCGAGTTGACACCCGAGAGCTTCACCTTGTCGCGGAAGGCAGCGTCGTTGAACATCGCTTTGACGAGGTTCTGGCAGTCGTCGAAATTGCCTTCGACCGCGAGCGCATGCACATTGCCTGATGTCGACGTCGTCATCTGCCGCTGCTGTACCGGCGAAACCTTGCCATGCGGGAATAGGATGAAGATGTCGGTGCGCTCGCGGCCGGCAAAGGCGTCTATCGCAGCGCCACCCGTATCGCCCGAGGTGGCGCCGACGATGGTCGCCCGCTCGCCGCGCTTTTCGAGCGCGTAATCCATCAGGCGGGCAAGAAGCTGCATCGCCACATCCTTGAAGGCGAGCGTCGTGCCGTGGAAGAGTTCCATCACGAAACTGTTCGGGCCGGTCTGTACCAGCGGCGCGATCGCCGGATGGCGGAAGGTGCCATAGGCTTCGTCGATCATCGCCCGGAAGGTCTCATCGGGGATCTCGCCATTGGTGAAGGGCGAAAGGATGGTGAAGGCGATCTCCTGATAGGTCTTGCCGCGCAGCACCCGGATTTCCTTCTTGGAAAAACTCGGCCATTTGCGGGGAACGTAGAGCCCGCCATCGCGCGCCAGCCCTGCCAGAAGGGCGTCGCAAAAGCCGAGGGAAGGGGCCTCGCCGCGGGTCGAGATATAGTCCACGTTCGTCATCCTTGATCTATGGCTGGAGAAATTCGGCGCGCAAACGGGACGCTGCCGTTCGGCCGAAAAGAGGGGGCTTAACGGCCTGTCGGGGCAGTGTCGCAGGTATCCTATTGAAGTTGCCCGCATCCGGCGCCGAAAAGTGCATCAAAACGGTGCTTACCCAATCGATTTTTCTTTGCGCCGCTGATATAGACCATCGCCAACTGTCATGAAAGGCCTTGCGCGAAAGTCGCAAGAACCTACAGGAACCTAGAAGAAAAGCGTTTGCAAGGGGTGGAATATCGTGCTCGGCAAGGTCTCTCGTCTCATCGTTTCCGCATCCCTTCTTGCGGCTCTTGCCGGCTGCAATTCGCTCGGCCTCGGCGGCGATAGCAAGCCTGAAGCCGCGAGTGCGAGCAGCGGCCCCGCTCCGCTTCAGCCGAACGGCAATGCCCAGATCATGCCGGTCGCGCCGACCAATCCTTCGTCGAACCAGGCCCCGATCGGCACCGGCGTTACCGCGCAAGGAACGGTCGCGCCTGTTGTGCAGGGGGCATGCCCGCAGATCTTCATGCGTGACCAGGACGCGATCTACCGCACCTATGCGAAAGGTGCGAAGACCGGTGATCCGCAGCAAGTGGTCTTCCAGGCATCTTTCGGCGACTATAGCCGCCAGTGCATGCTCAACGACACAGCACTCTCCATGACCGTCGTGGCGCAGCTTCGTCTTGTTGCCGGCCCCGGCGGCACGCCAGGCCCGGTCACGCTGCCGATCCGCATCTCGGTGCTGGACGGACAGGACGTCCTGTCGTCCGAAGTCGTCAACTTCGCGACGCAGATCCCGGCCGGCGCGCCGGCCACGCAGGTCATCTTCCGCCATGAGGGCATCAAGATGCCGGTCGGCTCCGGGGCGCTGGTCCGAGTCAATGTCGGCTTCGACAATCAGCCCGCCAAGAACGTCAAAAACGCCAAGAAGAAAAGCAGCTGAGGCGCCGGCTGCTGACAATCGCTCAGCCCTAGCGGCTTCGCAAAGGCGGGCGCCCCTCCGCAAACAAAAACTCGTTGCGTGAATAAGAGCTGCCGCTTCTTGGAGGCATCAGGGCAGCGAAGCTGCTGCCCTTAGAGCACGCCTTCCCACTCTGCCAATGCGGCGACAACGCCTGGCAGATCGTTCATGCGGGAAATCACCGTCTCCGCGCCCGCATCCGTCAGCCTATCAGCATGCGAGGGATAGGTGTGCGAGCCGCCGGTGAAGCCGATCACCCGCATGCCGGCAGCGCGTGCAGCATGAACGCCATGTGTGGAATCTTCGACGACGACGGTCCTGGAGGGAGAAACGCCCATCTGGCTTGCGCCGTGCAGGAAAATATCGGGCTTCGGCTTGGCGCGATCGGGGCCGAGATCCTTGGCGGAGAAGATATTGGGCGCAAAGAGTTGCTTCAAACCGACCTTGCCCAGCATCATGTCAAGCCGCCGGCTTGAGGAGTTCGAGCAGATGCAGCGCTTCATAGAGAGGCGGCTGACGGCGAATTCGACGCCGGGAATGGCCTGGACTTCCTGTTCGAGCCTGATGTCCAGAAGCTTCTGCGACTGATCGAGCAGCGATGCCGAGATCGGAATGCTGGCTTCCCGTTCGATCTGGAAGAGGATGTCCTGCCATGTGAGGCCGGCGAAGCGCTCATTCATTTCCTCGACGCTGATCGGATAGCCTGCTTCCGTCAGCAGCTTGGATTCAACATCCGCTGCAATGATCTCGGAATCGACCAGAACGCCGTCGCAGTCGAAGATGATGAGGTCGAAGCCGTCCATATACTCATGCCTTGTTTGGGGATGATGGGGCTTTACACGATGGCCGCCGAAAGCTCAACCGACGACGGGGCATGGCTGGATTGCGCCGTGCGGGCGGCTTTGCGGTAACGGCTGTCATACGACCTCGACAAGCCCTGCAGGGCTCGCTACTTGATGACAATGAGCAGGGAGCCTGAAGACACCATCACCGCGCGCATTGCCCGCGTGCTTGCAGAGCGCATCGTGCATGGCGAACTCGCGCCCGGCGCCCGTCTTCGGCAGGACCATATTGCCGAGGAATTCGAGACCAGCCATGTACCCGTGCGCGAGGCCTTTCGCCGGCTCGAAGCGCAGGGTCTGGCAATCAGCGAGCCGCGCCGTGGTGTGCGCGTCGCCTCCTTCGATCTCGCCGAAGTGCGCGAAGTGGCGGAAATGCGCGCCGCCCTCGAAGTGCTCGCCCTGAAGCACGCCATCCGCCACCTGACGCCCGCCATCCTCGATGCCGCGGAAGAGGCGACGCGTGAGGGCGATGCAGCTGCCGATGTCCATGCCTGGGAAGAGGCAAACCGCCGTTTTCACCGCTTGATCCTTACCCCTTGCGCCATGCCGCGCCTGCTGGCTTCGATCGACGACCTGCACGCGGCAAGCGCCCGCTTCCTGTTTTCGGCCTGGCGTTCGGGTTGGGAGAAGCGCACGGATCACGACCATCGCGCCATTCTTGCCGCACTTCGCCAGGGCAAGTCGGAGGAGGCTGCCGCCATCCTGCAGAAGCATGTGCAGTGGATCGGACGCGCTCCGCAGCCCGCCCAGAAGGGCAGCGAGCGGGAAGCCTTTGCCATCGTCGGCTAAATTGCAAAAAACTATAGATAATTTAGGAGTGCGGGAAACGTCCTGATTTTCAGGCTATCCGGTGTATCTTTATGCTCGCCTGTGACCCGACCGTATCAAATCTCGTGCATCTGCTCTTGCGTTGCGCAAAAATCTCTTACGAATATGCTGGTCACGCCTTGCTAGACTTCCAGCGGAAAGAGTTTCAGGAATTGCCGCTCGCCTTCGGGTGAAAAGATCACCGAGCGGCTTTCCGGCATCCGCCGCGCCCAGCCTTTCTCCATGAAACTCGCCAGCAGCGCCTTGCCAAGGCTGCCGGCGAGATGGGCGCGACGTTCACTCCAGTCGAGGCAGGAGCGGCAGAGCGGTCGGCGCGAGGATTTGAGGCTGCCGACATCGATCCCGATGCATTGCAGATCGCTCTCGCCCTTGGCCGTCACTGCAAGCCCGTCGCCGATGGCATCGATCGATCCCGATGCGACCAGGCTGTCCAGCATGCGCACGCCAAAATCGCCGGCGAGGTGGTCGTAGCAGATGCGCGCCTTGCGCAGCGCCGGATCCTTAGGGCCGGGCTGGTGGCGCAGATGCCCTCGGCTTGCCGCAAGGCCCATCATGCTTTCGATCAGCCGGGCCACGGCCTCGTCGGCCAGCGTGAAATAGCGGTGCCGCCCCTGCTTGCGTTGGGCAAGCAACCCGCCGGTTTCGAGCTTCGAAAGATGAGTGCTGGCCGTCTGCAGCGTGATGCCGCCGGCTGCCGCAAGCTCGGTTGCCGTCAGCGCACGACCGCCGGTCAGCGCCGCCAGCATGTTGGCACGCGCCGAATCTCCGATGAGCGCACCAATCTGCGCAATGTCGGGTCCTTCCTTCATACTTCGATCGTAACCGAAGCATTCTCGTACCGCAATGTGCGAAAACTCCTCTCACACGAAAGGAGAAAACCGATGATCACCTGCTTCATCCGCTACGAGATCGACCCCTTCCGCAAGGATGCCTTTGCCGAATATGCCCGCAATTGGGGACAGGCGATTCCAAGAAACGGCGCCGACCTGATCGGCTATTACGGCCCGCATGAGGGCTCGGCAACGACGGCTTACGGTGTCTACAACATCGAAAGCCTCGCAGCCTACGAGGCCTATCGCGCGCGGCTTACTGCAGATCCGCTCGGCCGGGAAAACTATGAATTCGCGCGTCGCGAACGCTTCATCCTGAAGGAAGACCGCATCTTCTTGAAGAATGTCTCGGCGCCTCATGCGAAGCTGGTACTGCCATGATCGCCGTCATCTTCGAAGTTATCCCCTATGTCGGCGAGCGCCATCGATATCTGGACCTTGCCGGCGAACTCAGGTCCGAGCTCGAAAAGATCGATGGTTTCATTTCCATCGAGCGTTTCGAGAGCCTGACGATGCGGGGCAAAATCCTCTCGCTTTCCTTCTTCCGGGATGAAGAGGCGGTGCGCGAGTGGGGTAACCTCGAAGCCCATCGGGCTGCGCAAAAGGCCGGCCGCAACGGCATTTTCGCCGATTATCGCCTGCGCGTCGGCCATATCGTCAGGGACTACGGCATGGTCGAGCGGGCCGAGGCGCCCGAAGACAGCAGGCAGGTCCACATGCCCTCGGCGGCGGAGTGAAATCGGGTCGGGCGCAGCCACGTATCCGCCTCTTTCTCATACGCAACCGGAATATTTTCCCGAAACGGGTCGGTGCTTCAGGCTTTGGTAACCAACTTGCGTAACCATAACGGACAGTTAAGCGTAAAGCGTATGAGTGAGTATCCACATGGCGTCTGTATTTCCGCTTGCCGACCTCAAGACTTCCGTAAAGCCGGGTTCTTGGGTCGACACGATCATCAAGGGTGATTGCGTTGCAGCCCTTGAGGCTCTTCCGAGCCAGTCCGTTGACGTCATCTTCGCGGATCCGCCCTACAATCTCCAGCTTGGCGGTACGCTGCACCGGCCGGACCAGTCGCTGGTCGATGCCGTCGATGACGAGTGGGACCAGTTCGCCTCCTTCGAGGCCTATGACGCCTTCACCCGTGCCTGGCTGCTTGCCTGCCGCCGCGTGCTGAAGCCGACGGGCACGATCTGGGTCATCGGCTCCTATCACAACATCTTCCGCGTCGGTGCCACGCTGCAGGATCTGAACTTCTGGATCCTCAACGACATCGTCTGGCGCAAGACCAATCCGATGCCGAACTTCAAGGGCCGCCGTTTCCAGAACGCCCATGAGACGATGATCTGGGCAAGCCCGAACGCCAAGGCCAAGGGCTATACCTTCAACTATGATGCCATGAAGGCCGCCAATGACGACGTGCAGATGCGCTCCGACTGGCTCTTCCCGATCTGCAGCGGCAACGAGCGCCTGAAGGGCGAGGACGGCAAGAAAGCCCATCCCACGCAAAAGCCTGAAGCATTGCTCGCCCGCGTCATCATGGCCTCGTCGAGGCCGGGCGATATCATTCTCGATCCCTTCTTCGGTTCGGGAACGACCGGTGCCGTCGCCAAGCGTCTCGGCCGCCACTTCGTCGGCATCGAGCGCGAGCAGGACTATATCGATGCGGCCTCTGCCCGCATCGCCGCCGTCGAGCCGCTCGGCAAGGCGGAACTGACCGTCATGACCGGCAAGAAAGCCGAAGCCCGCGTCGCCTTCAACGTGCTGGTCGAGAGCGGCCTCATCAAGCCCGGCCAGGTGCTGACGGATGAGAAGCGGCGCTACAGTGCCGTGGTGCGCGCCGACGGCACGATTGCCTCGGGCGGCGAGGCCGGCTCCATTCATCGCCTCGGCGCAAAAGTGCAGGGCCTTGATGCATGCAACGGATGGACCTTCTGGCACTTCGACGACGGGCAATCCCTGCGCCCGATCGACGAGTTGCGCTCCGTCATCCGCAGTGACCTTGCGAAGGTGGGTTGAGCAACATCCTCGCAAGGACAGGACCAGGCCTCTTCCGGTTTGTACCTCCAGTTACGGAAGACGCATAAAAGAAAGCCCGGGACCGAAAGGCCCCGGGCTTCTTACCATTAAAGCTAAGATCCTGCGTCAGAATTCCTGGTAATCGGTTACATCGACGCGCGTAACCTTGCCGTCCTCGTTGAAAGTGATTGTTTCCTCGCCTTCGCGGATCAGCGGCTTGCCGGTTTTGCTGTGCGTTGCGCGAACGGACCACACGGCACGGCCGGAGAGCGGCGTCAGCGTCTCGACCACAGAATTCTCCGCCGTCTGGTCCGGGTAGTCGTCGAAGTAGCGGCGGAATGCGGCCATGATCTCGGCCCGGCCGGCAAGGCTGCCGACGCCGTTGGAGACATAAGTCGCATCCTCGGCGAACCAGTTCTCGATTTCAGGAAAATCGAGATCGTTGATCGCGGTGTGGAAACGGTCGATGGCTGCTGCAGGGTCGAAGCTCATGGCTCAGGCCTTCAGTCCATAGGTGGCGAGATCGGCGCGCAGCTTGTCGGCGCCGGTAAAGAGCACGGCATTCCAGCCGGCAGCCTTCGCACCCTCGACATTGACAGGCGCGTCGTCGATGAAGATCGTCGCGGCCGGATCGAGGCCGAAGCTCCTGGTATGCGTTTCGTAGATCGCGATATCAGGCTTGATGAGGCCGACATCGCCGGAAACGGTGACGCCACGGGGCTTCTTGAGAAAGGCGAAGCGCTCCTGTGCCTCGCGGAACGTATCGGAGGCGAAGTTCGTCAGCATCGTCACATCCCGACCCTCGCTGATAAAGCCTTCCATGATTGCGACGCTGTCTTCGTAGGCATGTGGCACCATTTCGTGCCAGTTCCTGCGGAAGGCGCGGATATGCTCTTCGCGGGTCGGATGCTGCTCGATCAGCAATGCCTCGGCATCGGCCCAGGCGCGGCCGCGGTCCTGCTCGATGTTCCAGTCATGGGTGCAGACATTGGCGAAGAACCAGTTGCGCTCGGCCTCATCGGGAATGAGGCGGCTGAAGGGAATATGCGGATCGTAATGAATAAGAACTTTGCCAATATCGAAAACGATATGCTTGATGTCGTTTGCCATAATCATCCCTTGGCTGTTTTGAACGCGAGAGGAATAGCCGCTGCGATCGCTTTTTTCATGATAGTCGGCAGCGCCTGGGCTTCAAGATTTATAACCGGCTCCCACCAGCCGTCATCGATTTGAAGGCGATTGGCAATTGCCACGCGGAAGATCGAAAGCCTGAGCTCGAAATGGGTGAAGACGTGGGTGACGCTGCCGGCGCTCTCCCAGTCAGCCTTGAAAGGTGCCGCCTCGGCTGAGGTCTCGCCGTCCTGCCGTGCGGTCCATGCCGTTGTCGGAATTTCCGTCATGCCGCCGAGCAGGCCGCTTTCGACGCGCCGCCGAAGCAGGATATCGCCATCGGAGGTGACAGCCACGAAGGCCGCACCCCGCCGGATCGGCTTTTCCTTCTTGGCGGCCTTGACCGGAAACTGCTCGGGATCATGCAGCCTGAGTGCCTCGCACGATCCATTGAAGGGACAGAGCGAACAGGCCGGTCGCTTCGGCGTGCAGATGGTGGCGCCGAGATCCATCATCGCCTGGGCGAAATCGCCGGGCCGGTCGGCCGGCGTCAGCAGCGCTACCTTCTGGCGCATCAGCGGCTTGCCGGCTGGAAGCGGCGTGGCGATGGCATAGAGCCGTGAGATCACCCGCTCCACATTGCCGTCCATCACGGCCGCCTGCCGGTTGAAGGCAATCGCCGCCACTGCAGCCGCCGTATAGTCGCCGATGCCGGGCAGGGCTTTCAGGCCCTCTTCGGTGTCGGGAAAGATGCCGCAATGTTCGCCAGCAACGGCTTCGGCACATTTCTTCAGATTGCGCGCCCGAGCATAATAACCGAGCCCCGCCCAGGCGGCCATCACCGCTTCAACAGGCGCATCGGCGAGATCCGTCACCGACGGCCATTTCACCAGGAAATTGGCGAAGTAGGGTTTTACCGCCTGCACCATCGTCTGCTGCAGCATCACCTCGGACAGCCACACGTGATAGGGATCGGCCTTGACGCCGCGTTTGGCCATCGGCGGCGAAACCCGCCAGGGCAGGTCGCGATGATGACGGTCGTACCATTCGAGGAGAGGGAGGGCGGTCGGCGCGTCCGGTGTGCGTATCGTCATTATTTGCCGCGATCGGGGGAAGTGCTCTATACTTGGCGAAGCAATGCGGCGTGATCAAGCCGATGGCCTCGAATGGCTATCGCTTACCAAGGTTTCGATGAGTTATCCACGCAAAGATGGGAAGCAGATTTCCGAGCTGACGAACGGCATCATCGATCCCGTTCTCGCTCGCCGTGCCGGCATCAATAGCGCGCTTCTCGGCTCCTGGGACGAAATCGCCGGCGAGGACTTTGCCGATTGCACCCGGCCGGAAAAGATCGCCTGGGCCCGCGGCGGCGATGATGGCAGCTTCCGCCCCGGCGTGCTGACCGTTGCCTGCGAAGGCGCGCGCGCTCTTTTTCTGACCCATGCGCAAGGCGAACTCATCCAGCGCATCAACAGCTTCTTCGGCTTTGCCGCCGTCCACCAGCTCCGCATCGTCCAGAAGCCGGTCTACCAGCCGGTCAAACGCTCTCGCACGCCCCCGCCGCTGAAGGGCGAAGCCGCCCGCAAGCTGGAAGGCATGATGCAGGGCATAGAGGACGACAAATTGCGCCAGGCGATCGCTCGTCTGGGGACGGCAGTATTGGGTAAAAAGCCGAAATAACCTTCGCCATTCTGTTGGCAGCATCCGCGCCGTGTATTACACTGTAATAGATCGAAGCGAGGTCAAGCCATGCGTACCAGCAAGCCCATTACGGTCACACTCGGCAGCCAGCAGAAAAGTCTCGATACCCGGCTGGAATCGGGGGCTTACAGCTCCGCCAGCGAGGTTCTGCGCGCCGCTCTGCGGGCGCTGGATCGCGAAGATGACGCGATTAACGAGATCATGAGGCAGAAAATTCGCGAAGCGCTCGATGATCCACGTCCGGATATCGACGCAGAAACGGTTTTTGACCGTATAGAACAACTCCATGCCGAGCGCGGTGGTGTGGGCGGCAATGACGAATAAGGTCGTCTTTCGGCCAAAGGCTGAGGATGATCTTCTTGCCATATACGAGTTCATCGCCCGTGACAGCCCGGTCCGGGCTATCGAATTTGTCCGCAGGCTGAGAAGCCTCTGCACCTCACTGGAAACAATGCCTGAGCGTGGCGCGCTGCGCGATGATTTCGCGCCCGGCGTCAGAATTCTGGTCTTTGAACAGCGCGTTACGATCGCCTACCGCTTGCGGAACGGCGAGATACAGATAATCCGTCTCCTTTATGCAGGGCGAAACACTCCTTCTGCATTCCGGGAATGATTGATTTGTTCATTGATCTGCGGTTTCGTCTCGCGCAGGTCACAATTCTTTGAAGAAAGTTGGCGAAGCGTGCCTTGTTCGCGGCTTCTGGCCGTTATATCGCACAACTAGCTGCCACACTTGTTTATGGGGAACCCATGCGCATCTCTGAAATGCAACTGACGAAACGCCAGCTTCTGGGCGGTGTCGCCGCCGCAACCGCGTCCATGGCGGTATACGGTACGGCGCAGGCGCAGGCAGCTGTCGAAATCCCGAAGCCGGATGGCGATGTCGACATGGCCAAGGTCATGACCCCTGGCGCGCTGCCGGAAATGGCACTCGGCAAGACCGATGCCCCGGTCAAGATCGTCGAATACATGTCGATGACCTGCCCGCATTGCGCCCACTTCCACAACACCACCTTCGATACGATCAAGCAGAAATACGTCGACACCGGCAAGGTCGAGTTCGTCCTGCGCGAATTCCCCTTCGATCCGCGCGCTGCCGCCGCCTTCATGCTCGCCCGCTGCAACCCGCAGAAGCCTGAAGAGCTGGCAACGCCCGAGCAGTATTTCCCGATGGTCGCCATGCTCTTCAAGCAGCAGCAGGTCTGGGCTGCCGCCGATGACGGCCGCGCAGCGCTGCTGCAAATGTCGAAGCTTGCCGGATTTACTGAGGATAGCTTCACGAAGTGCTTGACGAACCAGAAACTGCTGGATGAAGTGAATGCCACGCGGGAACGCGGTTCCAAGGACTTCGGCGTCAACGCCACGCCGACGTTCCTCATCAATGGCAAGCGCTACTCTGGAGACATGCCGGTTGACACCATGTCGGCCCTCATCGACAGCCTCCTCTGATCCGTACCGTTTTGCGAAGGCGGGCGACGGCGAAAGCTGTGCGCCCGTTTTTTGTTTTGTGCAGCGTGAGGCTGCGGCATGAAGTTCAACAAGCTCCGCCTTGTCGGCTTCAAGTCTTTCGTGGAACCGACCGAATTCTTCATCGAGCGCGGGCTGACGGGCGTGGTCGGGCCGAACGGTTGCGGCAAGTCCAATCTCGTCGAGGCCCTGCGCTGGGTCATGGGCGAGAATTCCTACAAGAATATGCGGGCGTCCGGCATGGACGACGTGATCTTCTCCGGCTCGGGAAACCGCCCTGCGCGCAACACTGCCGAAGTCGCGCTCTATCTCGACAATGGTGAGCGTACCGCACCTGCCGCCTTCAACGATAGCGATGAAATCCAGGTCACCCGCCGCATCGAGCGCGAGCAGGGGTCGATCTATCGCATCAACGGCAAGGAAAGCCGCGCCAAGGACGTGCAGCTTCTCTTTGCCGATGCTTCCACCGGCGCCCGCTCTCCTTCCATGGTCGGGCAGGGACGCATTGGCGAGCTGATCGCTGCAAAACCGCAGGCCCGCCGCCAGTTGCTGGAAGAGGCGGCCGGCATTTCCGGCCTGCACTCCCGCCGCCACGAGGCCGAGCTTCGCCTGCGTGCCGCCGAAAGCAATCTGGAGCGGCTGGATGACGTCACCTCGCAGCTTGAAAGCCAGATCGAGAGCCTGAAGCGTCAGGCCCGCCAGGCAAACCGTTTCAAGACGCTCTCTGCCGATATCCGCGCCCGCGAGGCGATGCTCTTGCATATCCGCTGGGTGCAGGCGAAAGAGGCCGAAGCCGAGGCCGACAGCGCGCTCAACCAGGCAACCGTCGCCGTCGCCGAAAAGGCGCAGATCCAGATGGATGCGGCAAAGAATCAGGGCATCGCCGCCCTGAAGCTGCCCGAACTGCGCGAAGGCGAGGCGAGGGCGGCTGCCGCCCTCCAGCGCCTGCAGATCGCCCGCAGCCAGCTCGAAGAGGATGCCAACCGCATCCTGCGCCGCCGCGATGAGCTCACCCGCCGGCTGGCGCAACTTGCCGAAGACATCAGACGCGAGGAGCGGCTCGTCGCCGACAATGCCACGATCCTGGCAAGACTCGACGCCGAAGAGGCCGATATTGCTGAAATTCTGGCCGATTCCGGCCGCTATGCCGAAGAGACGCAGCAGGCTTTCGAAGAGGCCGCCGCCAAACTCGCCGACAGTGAGCGTATCTTCACCACCCTGACTGCAGAGCGCGCTGAAGCTGCTGCCGCACGCAATCAGCTGGAACGCGCCATTCGCGACCTCACTGATCGCAAGCTGCGGCTCGAACGTCAGATGGACGATGCCAATCGCGAACTCGCCGGCATCGAGCAGAAGATCGCAACGCTGCCCGACCCGGACGAGAAGCGGGCCATGGTCGAGGCGGGCGAAGTCGCCCTGGCCGAGGCCGAGACGACAATCCAGTCCGTTGAGCAGGCGCTTGCCAGGGCGCGCGAGACGGAAGCGCTTTCCCGTACCCCCGTCGAGCAGGCACGCAACAAGCTCAACGCGCTGGAAACGGAAGCCCGTACCATCCAGCGCATGCTGGCAGGTGCCGCGGCAGGCGAATTTCCGCCGGTTGCCGAAGAGCTGAAGGTCGATCGTGGTTTCGAGACGGCGCTCGGTGCCGCACTCGGAGACGATCTCGAATCACCGCTCGATCCGAACGCGCCTGCCCACTGGTCGGAAAACGGCGATGGTGCTGACGATCCGGCGCTTCCTGTTGGCGCTGAGCCTCTGCTGAACCACGTCCGCGCACCCGCTGCGCTGATCCGCCGCCTGCGCCAGATCGGTCTGGTAGCTGATGCCGACGCGCCGCGTCTGGTGAAGGAACTCAAGGCCGGCCAGCGCTTGGTCACCAAGGAAGGCGCCGTCTATCGCTGGGATGGCCACGTCGCCGGCGCGGACGCGCCGAGTGCTGCAGCCTTGCGCCTTGCCCAGAAGAACCGCCTTGCCGAGCTGGAAGGCGAGGCGGAGCTTGCCCGTGATGTTCTGGCCGAGGCTGAGGAGCGTCTTGCCGCCGCCACCGATAGCATTCGCGAGCAGGAGCGCCGGCTCACTGAAGCCCGCGACATGAACCGCTTGTCTGCCCGGCATCTCGCCGAGGCGCGCGAAGCGCTTGCCGCCGCCGAGCGTGCCTCCGGCGATCTCATTCGCCGCCGCGATGTCGTCGCCGAAGCCGTCAGCCAGCTGCAGGCGCAGCTCGAGGATGTCGCCTTCCAGGAAGAAAATGCCCGTATCGAGCTGGAGGATGCGCCCGACCTGACCGCGCTCGACGACCGGCTGCGCTTCCAGCAGGCCGAGGTCGCGACGGATCGCGGCGCCCTTGCTGAAGCCCGCGCCCGCCACGAGAGCCTGAACCGTGAGAACGACGCCCGCCAGCGCCGCATCGTCGCCATCGGCCAGGAGCGCGAGACATGGCGTCAGCGCGCAGCAAGCGCTGAAGATCATATCGCCACGCTGCGTGATCGCGAGGAGGAGGCACGCGAGGAAGCTGCCGAACTGGAAATGGCGCCCGACGAATTCGACGACAAGCGCCGCGCCTTGCTGACGGAGTTGCAGAAGGCCGAGGAAGCCCGCCGTGGCGCTGCCGATCTCCTGGCGCAGGCCGAGCTGCTGCAGCGCGACGCGGACCATAAGGCAGCGACCGCCCTGTCCGAACTTGCCGAAAGCCGCGAGCGCCGCGGCCGCGCCGAGGAGCGCCTCGTCTCCGCACGTGAGAAACGGCAGGAGAGCGAACAGCGCATTCGTGAGACACTGAACGTGCAGCCCCGTGAGGCGCTGCGCCTTGCCGACCGGCCGGGACTGCAGACCCTGCCGGATCCGCGCGAGGTCGAACGCGAGGTGGAGCGGCTGCGGATCGAGCGTGAGCGATTGGGCGCCGTCAACCTGCGCGCCGACGAGGAGCAGAAAGAACTTAGCGAGAAGTTGGAAGCGCTTATCAAGGAGCGTGACGACGTCATCGATGCCATCCGCAAGCTGCGCGGCGCGATCCAGAGCCTGAACCGCGAAGGCCGTGAGCGCCTGATCGCCGCCTTCGATGTCGTCAACGCCCAATTCCAGCGCCTCTTCACCCATCTCTTCGGCGGTGGCACAGCGGAATTGCAGCTGATCGAATCCGACGATCCGCTGGAAGCTGGTCTGGAAATTCTTGCCCGCCCGCCCGGCAAGAAGCCACAGACCATGACGCTGCTCTCGGGTGGCGAACAGGCGCTGACGGCAATGGCTTTGATCTTCGCCGTCTTCCTCACCAATCCCGCACCGATCTGCGTGCTGGATGAGGTGGACGCCCCGCTCGACGACCACAATGTCGAGCGCTACTGCAATCTGATGGACGAGATGGCGGCCTCCACCGAGACCCGATTCGTTATCATTACCCACAACCCCATCACCATGGCCCGCATGAATCGCCTCTTTGGCGTCACGATGGCCGAGCAGGGTGTTTCTCAGCTCGTCTCGGTTGATTTGCAGACTGCAGAGCGTCTCCGCGAAACGGCTTGAGGCGGCATTTTAATTAAAGACCAAAAAAGGTCACCCTGACATTGGGTGCGTACCCCATTTGGGTGATGCTCTTTTGCGCGCATTGCATTAGAAGTTGTTTTATCGCAACCGCGCCGTTACGGATAAGTAGCAATCGGTCGTTGTGATCTGTTGAATTTGCAATGCTGTCTTCGGGTTGGGGATAGGCCCCGAAGATCACAAGGCATAAGTGGACCCCCCGTCCGGTTTTCCTGGCCGGACGGAAACAAGGCTTTGCGGGACCGTTGTTGCAGTCCCGCAAAGCTTTTTTTGTGCGCCTTCGCTGTGCCTCATCCGTTTCAATCGTTTGATTTTGCATCCTGTCAGGGATTTATTGTGCGGCGCAACATTTCGCCGCATTTGTCGATTTTCATTTCAACACCAAGGGATTAAGCTGGTCCCCGAAATGGTGTTGGGGGGAAGATGACCAAGTGGGTCTATACGTTCGGCAACGGGCAGGCTGAAGGCCGGGCGCGAGACAAGGAGATCCTTGGCGGTAAAGGTGCCAATCTTGCCGAAATGTGCAGCCTTGGCCTGCCGGTTCCTCCCGGACTCACCATCGTCAGCGAAGCCTGCAGCACCTATTACAAGAACGGCCGCAAGATCGATCGAGCACTGAAGGAGCAGGTGCTGGCAGGCATTGCCGGTATCGAGGAGATCACCGGCCGTCGTTTCGGTGCGGGCAACCAGCCTCTTTTGCTCTCTGTTCGCTCAGGTGCCCGTGTTTCCATGCCGGGCATGATGGATACGGTGCTCAACCTTGGCCTGAATGACGAGACGGTGCAGGCGCTCGGCCATGATGCCGGCGACGCGCGCTTTGCCTGGGACAGCTATCGCCGCTTTATCCAGATGTATGCCGATGTCGTCATGGGGCTTGGCAATGACCTCTTCGAGGAAATCCTCGAGGACGAGAAGGGGCGCCTCGGCCACGAGTTCGATACCGAACTCAACGCTTCCGAATGGCAGCATATCGTTTCGCTCTACAAGGCGCTGATCGAGGAAGAGCTGGATGAGGCTTTCCCGCAGGACCCCGCGGTACAACTCTGGGGCGCTGTCGGCGCGGTGTTTTCCAGCTGGATGAGTGCACGCGCCGTTACCTACCGTCAGCTACACAATATTCCGGAAGCCTGGGGCACGGCGGTCAACATCCAGGCGATGGTCTTCGGCAATCTCGGCAATGCATCTGCCACGGGTGTCGCCTTCACGCGCAATCCCTCGACCGGTCAGAAGCTGCTTTACGGCGAGTTCCTCGTCAATGCACAGGGCGAAGACGTCGTCGCTGGCATCCGCACGCCGCAGAGCATCACCGAGGAGGGGCGTATAGCCTCAGGTTCCGAAAAGCCCTCGATGGAAAAGCTGATGCCGGAGGCCTTTGCCGAGTTCGGCCGCATCTGCAACGAACTCGAAGCCCATTACCGCGATATGCAGGACATCGAATTCACCATCGAGCGCGGCAGGCTCTGGATGCTGCAGACGCGTTCCGGCAAGCGTTCGACACGGGCAGCCATGAAGATCGCCGTCGACATGGTGGACGAAGGTGTCATCACCGAGGACGAAGCCGTCCTGCGCATCGAGCCATCGACGCTCGACCAGCTTCTGCATCCGACCATCGATCCCCGCGTTACCCGTCAGGTGATCGGCTCCGGCCTGCCGGCTTCGCCCGGCGCGGCCACCGGCGAGATCGTTTTCACGGCGGAGGAGGCCGTTGAGGCAGAGTCGGAAGGCCGCAAGGTCATCCTGCTGCGCGTCGAGACGAGCCCCGAAGACATTCACGGCATGCATGCCGCAGAAGGCATTCTCACCACGCGCGGCGGCATGACCAGCCACGCAGCCGTCGTTGCCCGTGGCATGGGCATCCCCTGCGTCGTCGGCGCCGGCACCATGCGTATCGACGCCCGCAACGAGCGGCTGATCGGCATTGGTGTGACGCTGAAGAGGGGCGACATCATCACGATTGACGGTTCCGCGGGTCAGGTGCTGAAGGGCGAAGTGCCTATGATCCAGCCGGAACTGTCGGGCGATTTCGGCCGTATCATGGGCTGGGCAGACCGCGCCCGCCGCATGACCGTGCGCACCAATGCCGACACGCCGGCCGATGCCCGTGCCGCCCGCTCCTTCGGTGCCGAAGGCATTGGGCTTTGCCGCACCGAACATATGTTCTTCGAGGGTGAGCGCATCCATGTCATGCGCGAGATGATCCTGGCGGAAGACGAGAAGGGCAGGCGGGGCGCGCTCGACAAGCTCCTGCCCATGCAGCGCGGCGATTTCACCGGCCTCTTCACCGTTATGCACGGACTGCCGGTGACGATCCGCCTTCTCGATCCGCCGCTGCACGAATTCCTGCCGAAGACCGACGCAGAGGTTGCCGAAGTCGCCTATGCGATGGGAATGGAGCCTTCGGCGCTGCGCCAGCGGGTCGATGCACTGCACGAGTTCAATCCCATGCTCGGTCATCGCGGCTGCCGCCTTGCCATCTCCTATCCTGAAATCGTCGAGATGCAGGCGCGCGCCATCTTCGAGGCGGCGGTTTCCGCAGCACAGGAAACGGGGGCCGCCGTCGTTCCCGAAATCATGGTGCCGCTCGTCGGTCTGCGCTCCGAGCTCGATTACGTGAAGGCGAAGATCGATGCTGTGGCACTGGATGTCATGTCGGAAGCCAGGATGCGCATCGATTATCTGGTCGGCACGATGATCGAGCTGCCGCGTGCCGCATTGCGCGCCCACGTCATCGCCGAGGCAGCCGAATTCTTCTCCTTCGGCACCAACGACCTGACGCAGACCACCTTCGGCATTTCACGCGACGATGCTTCGGCCTTCATTCCGACCTACCAGCGCAAGGGCATCATCGAGCATGATCCCTTCATATCCCTGGATTTCGATGGAGTAGGGGAACTGATCCGCATCGCTGCGGAGCGCGGCCGGCGCACGCGCAACGACATGAAGCTCGGCATCTGCGGTGAACATGGCGGCGATCCCGCCTCGATCCATTTCTGCGAAACGATCGGCCTCGACTACGTCTCCTGCTCGCCCTTCCGCGTGCCGATTGCGCGGCTTGCAGCCGCGCAGGCGGTGATTTCAGGCGCTCAGTGACGGTAGCGATAGTAGCGCGGATAGACGTAGGGTCCGTTCAGATTATAGGCCATGTCGGCCATCACCCAGTCGCTATCGTAGCGGGCCTGGGCGCGGCGGTCGAGATCGATACGCTGTAGGCAGTTGGCAAAGCCGTCCGTTCCGCGCTTGAAGCCGTAGCCGAGGCAGCTCTGTTCGTCGCGTGCCCGGCGCTCCTCGGGCGTCAGGGTCTGGCAGGCGGCAAGCCCGGCGGCCAGAACGGCAAGAAGCGGCAGAACATATGGGCGCATCGGTCTATTCCTTGAGCATGAGCGTCCGACCAAGAAAATCCATCTGCAAGGCGCCGTCAACCTGCCAGGCCCATCAACCAGACTGTGATATCAGGCCGCGCCCGCCGGGTCGCCTATCGGCAGCAGCGCCGGGTCAAGCGGCCGGCCTTCCGGGTTCTTCGTATCGCTCGGGTCCTGTGCCGGCGCCAGCGGCGGTTTTTCCTGAATGCGGCCAGGAATACCAGGGGTCGGCTGCGGGCCAAGCGGTGTCTCTGCGCCGGGCGTTTGAATCGGATCTCTTTTCGGCATGATTCGCCTCCTTCACTTGAGGAAGGAACGGCAGGATGCACGCTTGGTTCCACTTTCGCCGCCATGCATTCCTATGTAAGAGCAAAGACAGCAGCACTGGAAAGAGCACCATGGCGATCCGCGATCGATTCTCGAAGAAACTCACCTGCCCCCAATGCGGCAACAGCGGTTTTGCCGAAGCCTCCGAGATCGACGACGCCAAGCGCAAAACTCCCGACTTCAAGGTGGATCAGCTGCCGCGCGGTTTCTTCGTGCAGCGCCCTTCGGTCCATCAGGAAACATTCATGCTGAAATGCGAATGCGGCCGCAAGTTTCCTTTCCGCTCGCTGGCGGAAGCTGCAGCAGGCCGCGATTAAAGCGCGTCGCGCAAAACTGTGCAGCGGTTTTGCAATAACGACATGCGTAAAACAAAGAGCTAAAGCGTGGCGGGCGAATCCTGGAGATCGCGACACGCTTTAGAATTCAGATCCGCTCAAGAACCTCGATGAAGGCATCGGCGAAACGCACCAGATGTTCGGTATCCTCATCGGGCGCCTGCACGCGGATTTCCGTGCCGTTCTGGTCGAGCAGAGCCAGAACCACCCGCATCTTCTTGTCCGATGTCGGGATGCGCAGCACCGCGATTCGTCGGCAATCCTCCACGAGCCCCGCCGCTGGCAGGTCGAAGAGAAATTCGCCACGGGTTTCGGCAGCCGCCTTGCGCACCACCTCGCAGAAACCGGCTTCGCCATCCGCGTAGCCTTCCAGCGAAAGTTCGAGTTCGAGAAGTTCCAGTGGTAGCAGCGGCTCGGCGCGGTCGATGCCGCCAAGCGAGGAAGCTCGCTGTCTTTCCATCGTCTCGGATGAGATCATCTGTCTCTCCTGTTTCGTGGGACATGTATCAGACCCCGGCAGAATGGCCTTTTTACGGCATATCAGCAATAGCTTACGGAAGGAATGCCCTCAGACTTGGACCTTTGACGTGGATTGCGCAGGCAATGCTCAGACAAGAGTTTCAATTTAGACGAATCTTGCACTAGAAAAGTCGTTGGCAGCAGGTGCATCGATGCATCGCTGCCGACCAACTGGTAAGTTTGATGGCCATCCGTTTCGATCGTCCCGTTTCCAGCGCTGCCCGCTTTTCGCGGCACTTCGGGGCGTTTGCGCTTGTGCTTTCGGTGGCGGTGCTGATCGCCCATCGCTTCGGTGGGCTGGCGACACCCTATCTCATCCTGGTGCTGCTCGTTTCCGTCGGCTGCGCGATCCTCGCGACCCTATTGGCTGCTATCGGCCTTCGCAGCCTTTGGATGACCGGTGCCGAAGGCGGGTTGAATGCGCTGGCGGCACTCATCTACGCAGCTTTTCCGCTCGGCATCGGTGCCTTTGCAGCGGAGCGCTATTTCACTCTGCCGGCAATCTATGACGTGACCACGGATACGGCCACCGCACCTGACTGGCTGTCGACGCCGCAGGCAGACCAGATCTGGCTGCCGCGCGATCCCGCCGTTACATCCGGCGACCGCGAGAGGCAGCTCGTCGCCTATCCGGAACTTACCGGCCGCCGTTACGACGGTGCGCTCGACCGCGTTCTCGAAGCCGTCAAGAAGGTCGCCAAGCAAAACGGCATCACCATCACCAAGAGCGAAGGCGACACGACGCCCGGCCGCGAACTGGAAAACAAGCCAGTTCCGGCGCAGCCCGAAAGCGGTGTCGCCGATTCGCCCGATATCATTCCCGTGCCGACGCCGCGCCCCTATGAGGACGATGTGGCGAAGCTGATCCGCGGCGCCAATGGCGTGATCCTGCAGGGCACGACGCGCACCTTCATCCTCGGTCTGCGTTTCGACTTTATCATCCGTCTGCGCGAAGAGGCCGAAACCACCTTCGTCGACGTGCGCGTCGCCTCCCGCTATGGCCAGCACGATCTCGGCTTCAGCGCCGAAGAGGCCGAGCAATATCTCGGTGCCCTCGATTCCGAACTTCTGGGGATCGCGGGTGGGTGAGGTCTGGTGCTGCGGAGCAGCAGCAATCGATCCAGTGAATCGATTGCAAGACCGAACGCCCTGAGCCACGCGAAGGGCCGGGATACGGTGAGGCATAGTAAAACGCCTTAATCGCAAACGGGTCCGCTAGCCGCTACGACACAACGCTGTACCGCCAAACCTACCCCAGAAACCGCTCCCGCACCTCAGCCGTCGGCACCATGCAACTCTCCCGTCGCCCCGCTATCCTCAGCCTGTTCCGCGCAACAACGCCATAGGCGACATCCGCAATTCGCCGCGGCACGATCCGCAACATTCCTGCCAGAGCCCAGGGCAAACCAAGCCCCTCCAGCATACGGATCGTCGCATTGGATTTGTAATAGGCACGGCCCCTGTCGAGCAGCAGGTTGGTCTCATAGTCCCGCGTCTCCAGCCCGTAATGCCGATAGAGCGCCTCGCCGAGCGGCGTCTGGGCAACGATGAAGCGATAGCGTTTTTCCCTATCCCGCTTCAGCAGGAACTGCACCCAGCCGGAGCAGAAGACGCATTCTCCATCAAAGAGGATCAGCGGCTTGTCGTCCGCAAAAGCCGGCACGGAAGGGTCGTCGCGATAGCTGTAATCCGGATGCGCCGCCATCCTCAGCCTCCTGCCGATCGATAATGCGCAACGAGGGAAGGCGGCCTGTCGGCTGTTACCTCGCCGCGCTCCATCAACTCCTCGATATGCGCCAGCACCGAAAGGGCCGCCGCACCATGCAGCCGCTTATCGGTGTCGCGGTAGATCACCTCGACCATCCTGGGGATAGTGCTGTCCCCCGCCCGGATGCGCTCGATGATAGAGCGCTCCCGCAGGCGCCGATGCGTCTTCAATCCGCGCAGGAAAGGCGCAGGCGACGTCACCGGCCCTCCGTGGCCGGGCAGCAGCAGGTTGTCCTCACGGGCGATCAGCTTGTCGAGCGAGGCCATATAGTTGGCCATGGAGCCATCCGGCGGCGCCACGATCGTCGTTGCCCAGGCCATCACATGGTCGGCCGAAAACAGGATGCCGCTGCCCTCAAGTGCGAAGGTCGCATGATTGGCGGTATGGCCGGGCGTCAGCACCGCCGTCAGCGCCCAGCCATCGCCGGAAATCGTCTCTCCGTCGCCGATAGCAATGTCGGGTAGGAAATCCGCATCCGAGCTCTCGGCAAAGGGATTGATCTCTCCCTCGCGCAGCGGGCGCGAGTGGCGGTGGGGGCCTTCGCCAACCGTCAGCGCCCCAGTTTCCTGCTTTAACCGTTTTGCAAGCGGAGAGTGGTCCCGATGAGTATGGCTGACGAAAATATGCGTCACCTGCCGGCCGGAAAGCGCTGTCATCAGCGCTTGGAAATGCGCCTCATCCTCCGGCCCCGGATCGATCACGGCGACCGATGCGCCGCCGACGATATAGCTGTTCGTGCCGCGGAAGGTAAAAGGGCTCGGATTGTTCGCCGTCAGTCGCTGGATGCCCTCTGCGACCGGAACCGCCCGGCCGTAAGCCGGATCGAAGAAAAGATCGAAGTTCGCGCCGGACATGTCTATTTATATTCGATCTCGATGAAGGACATGGGCTGGTCGCCCGCATTGACGACATTATGCTCGGTGCCGGCCTCGCGGCGATAGGCAGCGCCCTTGGCAACATCCACCCGCCGGCTTCCCTCGGCATCCTCGATCAGGAACTGGCAATCGGTCATCGGCACGACTACATAGCCGAACCCATGCGTATGGACGCCGGTATCGGCACCCGGCTCGAAATCCCACTGGGTGATGCGCACGACAGCATCATCGAGGATCAGCGTCGCAAGCGCCGGCGGACGGGCGCGATATTGGCTCAACGGTGTCTCCATTGGCTGTGTCGATCGTTCAAGTCCTATCATGCCGGCGTGGCAGCGCATACAAATATGACGTCGCAGTGAACTTAGTGATTGTGGCGCAGACAGACCTTTGCTAATCAGGCCACGTTTTGGCGAAGCGGCATTCGCTTCAGCTCTGGTGGGGCGTAGCCAAGCGGTAAGGCAGCGGTTTTTGGTACCGCCATCCCCTGGTTCGAATCCAGGCGCCCCAGCCAATGTTTAGATCGTTGTACAAGAAGTTTGTTCATCTCATTCTGATCAACCTTCTTTTAGCTGTTGCACACCTAGATTGCGACCCATGAAAATTCAATTGAACGAATTCGAGAGGGTCTGGTTCGATGTACATCGAGATGTCGCTGGATATGACGCATGGCGGTGGATTGTGGTCATTCCCACTTTGCGTATGGGCCCCGACTAAAAAGGAAGACGGTGCGTCTTGGGCTTACTGGTCCAACATAGAGCTTGTTCGAAAGGATGACCTTATCCTGCACCTTCGGGGCAAGGACAAAGATGAAGCAGCGTTTATTGGATATTCGGTAGCAAGCGGAGACGGTTATAAGACCGAGGAGCGTCCCCCTTTTCCCGGCGACTGGAAGCACGCAAGATCATTTTACAGAGCGGACTTACATCAGTTCACGATGTTTCCCCGACCGATCACCTTAAAGTCTATCTTTGAAAAAAAAGAAAAAGAACTGCTTTCATATGTAGAGAAAAACAAAAAGAAAGCGACGAAGAAGAATCTTTTTTGCGTGAAGCAATCCGGAAAATTACAGCGTCAAAATGGTGGGTACCTTTCGCATGCAGATAGGGAGTTGATTGATATTTTATTTGATGAATTTGATGGAAATCATAAGTCTCCAAGCCAAAGGGTAAGAACAGGAGATGCGCTAAGACTAATTAACGATAGGCTTGGCCAACAACGTTTCAGCAAATTGATCAAAGCTTGTTACGGTTACAAATGCTGCTTCCCGGGATGCGATATCGACGATTCTCGTTTTCTCGTTGGTTCGCATATTGCTCGGTGGAGCGACAACAAAGAGCTTCGGGGAGATCCTGGTAACGGACTGTGCCTATGCCTCATGCACGATAGAGCATTTGAGCTGGGAGCATTCACTCTCGATGAGGCCTTTAGGATATTCGTCAGTCCGGCAGAGTCCAGTGGCGACCGAAAGGCCCTGGATTTAACTAGTTATCACGGGCAGAAAATTAAGATGGGCGTCGATAAACCCCTTGTAGAGGCGCTACGCGAACATTGGGACAGGACAAAACTGAATCCAGCCAACGCAACAGTCCCTCTCAAATAATTTAGAGGCCTGCCGATTTTCACCGGCAGGCCTCGATCAAGCCGCTCTCAAGCAGTCGAACTTACTTCTGTTCCGGCGCCAGGAATTCTGCGCAATAAGAAGAGCCATTCACGCCCGGAATATCGTTCACGGTGCGAATGTCGCGGATCGTGTAGTCGGAATTGGTGGTGATTTCGGCCTGGCAGCGCAGGTAAAGTGTGCGGGCCGCAGCAACCTGCTTGCCGCGCTTGCCATCCGCACCTTCGGCATATTTCGCGGGTACGCGCACCGTCTTGTAACCGCCCTTCCAAGTGTAGATCGTCGACGAGCCTTCGTCGCGGTCGCTGAGCGGCGGGCCATAGGCGGCAAAGAACTTGCCGGCCGACTGGCCGACCCAGCGTGCCTCGATCGGGTTGCCGGCAGAAGGTATGGTGGTGCATCCGGCAAGCGCAATCGCAAGCGTGGCGGCCCCGGTCATGGTGCGGAGTTTCATCGTATCGTCCCTGATATCTAGCCAGTGGCTGCGAAGCCGCCTTCGCGACGGTTTCGCCTGTCCCGTCAAGCCCTTTAGCCTGTAACCCGGCAAAAGAAAATTGCCACTTGGCCGCTTCTGAAGAATTTGCCGAGGGTGTGGCTTTTTGCTGCATGGTGGGCTGAAACGCCTTGTCACGAGCCTGTCAAAAATTCCCACGTCTTTTTGAATTTTGGTGCTTGCGCAACATAATAGGCCGGTCTATAGAGGCGCCGCTGGTCACGGAGTGTAGCGCAGTCTGGTAGCGCACCACGTTCGGGACGTGGGGGTCGAGTGTTCGAATCACTCCACTCCGACCAGCCGAAAAGCCCGCTTCTGCGGGCTTTTTTCTTTTCTGGCTTTGCTGCATGAAAATTCGCGGCAACGATTGCGGCAATGAATGGTCACTTCTTCCTCCCTGCGCGGCCAACGATGAATGCTGCATCGACATTTGCTTGATGATCGGGATGGGGATGGCCGTAGGTTTTCTCGAGCGTCTAAGGGTCATGCCTAAGTAGCCGGAAGCTTCCCACTATCGGCCGCGGCTTCGCATTAGCCAGGTGGCCGCCGTGTGTCGCAGCATATGCCTGACAATGCCTTCCACATCATCCCCAGCCCGCCCTCGAAGCTGCCGGCATTGTCTTCATCGACTCGAATGGCAACGGCCCCGGCGTTCGACCTCGCGACCCGGCTTGACCGCTCCATCTTCAATAGCTGCAGGACAGCGCGTTGGTCGGCCTGAAGCCCTGGCTACAGGCGGGATTCACGGAAGTCCTGGGCTGATATTGGAAATCGGCACGATTTGAAGTTTGGTGTGTCGTGCACGCCGAGGCTGGAGTGGTCAGCCCGATCAACGTAACGCCAATTATCAGTGTCCGAAATCTGCTCATCATGGTCACCTTCCCGTGGCAAAGCGCCTGAACGCAAAATGTCGCTCCCTCAGACGGATGCGAGAGCCATCACGAACACTTGACCGCTCCATTTCGCTTAATAACTTCTAACAGCGGCCCACTAACCCGCACATCACCACACTGAGGAGGCATGGAAAAATATGCTTTTGGCGTTCGCGCCGGCGGCAAAGGTCTCAACGCGTTTTGATGAGAGATTTTAGATGACTACTGAACCAGGCCTCTTTGGTCGCGAGGAAGCCGCTGGGTATTGCGATATTGCCCACCGATTTGAAATAGCCAAAACGTTAAATTTTAGATGTTGCTAACGAACAAATTGGCGCTAAGTTGGTTTCCTTCGGAGGAGGAAGCGTCAATGAAGAAGATGAACAATCGACAAGTTCGAATTCCCGGCCCGAAAGATCAGGATATCACCGAGCATTGCCGAAAATTCGGGATAAGCCCGGCCGAGGAGAAGAAGCTGAAGAAGCTCCTGGGTCATCGGGCGCCGCTCCATGAGATCCAGGCGAACGCTTCCACGCCTCAGCCGAAGTGGCGTTAGAGCGGAAGCTTTTTTCACTTGAGCTATGAATGTGATTGTTGGCGTCAGCCCACTCTGACATGGCCAAGAGATTTTCCCAGATGCTTGAAATAAAAAGCCCCGCCGGTGGCTTTCGGCGGGGTAGATGGGGAAAGCTCTCCGAAAGGTGGCAGGAGAGCTTAGGCATTTCAGCAAGACTGGAAGAATGAGGCGAGGGCACTTTTGCCGGATTCGGTACAGTTCGCTTAAAAACCCATAATTTTTAGTGGGAAAATTTGCGATTTCGGCCTGGCGCCGTTTTTTGGCAAGGGCAGGCACGCCGTCGTAACGGCGAGCCTGCCTTTCTGATGTCGTCAGCCGACGGCCTGCAGCTTGTCGTGTGTCTTCGTATCGAAGTCGCTGGCATCATGGCGTTCGTGAAGCTGGCTGGAGGGCTCACCGCTGACGCGGTTGACCATGCGGCCGCGCTTGACGGCGGGTCGCTCGCCGATCAGGTCGGCCCAGCGCTTCATGTTCTTGTATTCCTGCACCTGCAGGAATTCCGCGGAATCACCATACATCCAGCCTTTCACGAGGCCGCCATACCAGGGCCAGATCGCCATGTCGGCGATGGTGAACTCGTCGCCGGCGATATATTCGCTTTCGGCGAGGCGCCGGTCGAGTACGTCGAGCTGGCGCTTGGTTTCCATGGCGAAGCGGTTGATCGCATATTCGATCTTCGTCGGCGCATAGGCATAGAAATGGCCGAAGCCGCCGCCGAGATAGGGCGCGCTGCCCACCTGCCAGAACAGCCAGGAGAAGCATTCGGCGCGCTTGGCCGGGTCGGTCGGCAGGAAGGCGCCGAATTTTTCCGCGAGATAGGTGAGGATCGCGCCGGATTCGAAGATGCGCACCGGCTTTTCGCCGCTGCGGTCCATCAGCGCCGGGATCTTGGAGTTCGGGTTGACCTCGACGAAGCCGCTACCGAACTGGTTGCCATCGCCGATTTTGATCAGCCAGGCATCATATTCCGCGCCGCTGTGGCCAAGCGCCAGCAGCTCTTCGAGCATGATGGTCACTTTCACGCCATTCGGTGTTCCCAGGGAATAGAGCTGCAGCGGGTGGCGCCCGATCGGCAGTTCCTTGTCATGCGTCGGCCCGGCAATCGGGCGATTGATGCTGGCGAACTGGCCGCCGCTTTCCTTGTCCCAGGTCCAGATCTTAGGGGGCGTATAGTCGGACGAACTGGTCATATGAGCTCCTGACAGAATAGCTTCGTGCTTTGCGTGAAAGGCCCAACCCTTAACCTCAATTGGGACCCATGAACATATTGGTAGCAATGAAGTTATTGTCATCGGGGCGGCGGCTTTTTAATTGCCGCCGCTCAAAGCATGTCGCGCAAAAGTGTGCAGCGGTTTTGCGGTAACGACATGGGAAAACAAAGTCTAAAGCGTGACAAGCGCATCTGAAAGATCGCGGCACGCTTTAGATCGCGTTAGAAGCTGAGCTTGCTCTTCTGCTGTCCCTCGGCATCGAAATTCTCGGGCACAAGCCATGCCTCATAGCCGGCCTTCAGCTTCGGCCAGTCGCTGTCGGTCATGGCAAACCAGGCAGTGTCGCGGTTGCGGCCCTTCTGCACCATGTGCTGTCGGAAAATGCCCTCGAAGGCGAAGCCGAAGCGTTGTGCTGCGCGCTTGGACGGTTCGTTGAGATTGTTGCACTTCCATTCGAAGCGCCGGTAGCCGAGCGTGTCGAAGACATAAGCGGCGCAGAGATAGAGCGCTTCGGTCGCAACGCGCTTGCGGGCGATATCAGGTCCCCAGAGGATATTGCCGATCTCGATGACACCATTGGCGGTATCGATGCGCATCAGTCCCTGCCGGCCCTCGGCGCGTCCCGTTGCCTTGTCGATGACGGCAAAGAACAAAGGGTCTTCACTTGCGACTGATCTTTCCAGCCAGGGCGTGAAGGCTGCCATATCAGCAGGTGCTGCTTCGAAGAGATAGCGGAAGCGGTCCTCCGCGCCCGGCTGCTGCGCCGAGCGGAGCAGATCGGCGCCGTGCTTTGCGGCATCCAGCGGTTCCAGGCGGGTGTAGCGGCCTTCAATCGGGGCGCGGGCAGGGCGGGCAACGCCCTTCCAGTTGGCGAGATCTTTTGTCATATCCGTCATTCCATTGAACTTATGCATTGAACTCCGACTGCTCTTGCCTTGCAAATGGACTGGAGTAAAAGTCCAGTTTTGAACTTTCTGGCAGACCAGTTGACGCATGACATCGGCACCCACATGGCTGAGCCTCGATCGAAACGGCGGTGACCTGGCCGGCCAGATCTATCGAAGCCTGCGCGACCGTATCCTGCTCGGCCAGCTTCCGGCCGGCCATAAGCTGCCCTCAACCCGTGCCTTTGCGGCTTCGCTCGGTGTTGCACGCTCCACGGCGGTAGAGGCCTATGAGCGCCTGAGATCCGAAGGTTATATCGAGGCGTCTGCCGGTGCTGCGACGCGGGTTGCCGCGCTTGAACGCATGCGACCCGAGCACCAAAGGGACGACCGTGTTCCCGTTGAGGAAAAAAGATCGGACCAGCCTTCCTATCGTGGCCTGTTCCGGCCCGGTGTGCCCGATGTATCGGATTTCCCGCATGCCGCCTGGAGCCGTCATCTTGCCGCACGCAGCCGCTCGCTGCGCATCCATCACCTCGGCTATGAGAACCCGACTGGTATCCACGAGCTGCGCGAAGCCATCCTCGAGCATATCTCGGCGACGCGCGGCGTGGTCGCCGGACCGGAGCAGGTCATGATCATGCCCTCCACGCGCGCGGCGATCGACATGCTGGCGAGAGCCATGCTGAGAAGGAGCGGACGCAAGACGGCATGGATGGAGGATCCCGGCTACCCTGCTGCCCGCCTGCTGCTCGGCGATGCCGGCGCCGACATCGTGGCGGTTCCCTGCGATGAGCACGGCATCGACGTATCGAAGGCGGAAGGCCCGCAGCCGGCGCTGATCTATGTGACGCCATCCCATCAATATCCGACCGGCGCCACGCTCAGCCTGCCGCGCCGGCTGGCGCTGCTGGAGGCGGCGCGGCGTCACGAGAGCCTTATCGTCGAGGATGATTACGACAGCGATTTTCAATATGGCTCGCGGCCGATCGCCGCCTTGCAGGGCATCGACAGGGCGGAGGTCGTGGCTTACGTCGGCACCTTCTCGAAGGTGCTGGCACCAGGACTGCGTGTCGCCTATGCGGTCGTGCCGCGCTGGCTGGTATCAGAGGCCTCGGAGGCACTGCATCGCAGGGGCGTTGCCGTCTCCACCCATATCCAGGCGGCACTTGCCGATTTCATCAATGAGGGCCGTCTGCGTGCCTATTTGAGGCGCATGAACCAGCAATATGCCGAGCGCATGGCCCGGACGATCGGGATGCTGGAGAACCATTTTGGCGGAAGGCTTTTCATTTCAGGCGGCAATGGCGGACTGCAGCTTGCGGCCTGGTTTCGCGATGAGACGGTGGATGACCGTGCGGTCGTCGCGAAGGTGAATGCATCAGGATATGGTCTGATGCCGATGTCGGGTTTCTTTATCGGCAAATCTGCCACCGGCATTCTCTTCGGTATCTCACAAGCGGAAGCGGCTGGCGTTCAAA
>NZ_AJWE01000055.1:0-1152 GCF_000281145.1 Rhizobium sp. CF142
CTAGTGGATTGATCGAGACAAAGGAGTCCGATTTAGGATTCCCATTTTGGCCTGCATATGCGACGATCTTGCATGCGCACAGGTATCACAATTGAGGTTTCCGCTGCTGACCGGGTTCGGCTGAACGCAATCGTTTCGGCAGGCAGCTCGCCGCAAAAGCATGTGTGGCGGGCGAAGATCATCTTGATGAGCGACGAGGGCCTGGGAACGGTCGCGATCATGGAGGCGACGGCTAAGTCGAAGACCTGCGTCTGGCGTTGGCAGGAGCGCTTCATGATGGAAGGCGTGGACGGCCTTTTGCGCGACAAAAGCCGGCCGCCCGGCACTGTGCCGCTCGAGGTTGACCTTGTCGACCGTGTTGTTGCTCTGACGCAGGAGCCACCCACGCAGGAAGCCACACACTGGACGGTTCGTGCCATGGCAAAGGCAGTGGGGATTGCGGCATCCTCAGTCGTCAAGATCTGGCACGAGCATGGTCTCGCACCCCATCGGTGGCGCCGCTTCAAACTATCGAACGACAAGGCTTTCGCCGAGAAGCTTCACGATGTGGTCGGTCTCTACGTCTCGCCGCCTGCCCATGCGATTGTCCTTTCCGTCGATGAGAAAAGTCAGATCCAGGCACTGGATAGGACGCAGCCGGGTCTTCCCATGAAGAAGGGTCGTGCCGGCACGATGACCCATGATTACAAGCGCCACGGCACCACCACACTTTTCGCTGCCCTGAATGTTCTCGACGGCTCTGTCATCGGCCGCAACATGCAGCGCCACCGGCATCAGGAATTCATCCGCTTCATCAACACGATTGAGGCTCAGTTGCCGAAGGATAAGGCGGTTCACGTCATCCTGGACAACTACGCCACACACAAACAGCCCAAAGTCCGGGCCTGGTTGGCGCGGCACCCACGCTGGACCTTCCACTTCGTTCCGACATCATGTTCCTGGTTGAACGCCGTCGAGGGTTTCTTCGCAAAACTCACCCGTCGTCGGCTGAAGAACGGTATCTTTCATTCGGTCGTTGATCTGCAGGCTGCCATCAACCGCTTTATCAAAGAGCATAACGAAGAGCCTAAGCCCTTCGTCTGGAAAGCAGACCCTGACGACATCATCGCAGCCGTCAGACGTGGGCACCAAGTGTTGGAATCAAACCACTAG
>NZ_AJWE01000056.1:0-38797 GCF_000281145.1 Rhizobium sp. CF142
GTCTGCCGCCGCCTGCCGCTCTCATTGTCGGCGGTGTCGTCCTTGCAGTCACGCCTGGCGTCCCGACGATCAGGATCGATCCGGAAATGGTCATGCTGATCTTCCTGCCGCCGCTCCTCATGAGCGCAGCCTATTTCACGGTCTGGCACGAGTTCAAAAAGCACTTCGTGGAGATCGCTTCGCTGGCGCTGGGAGCGGTCGTATTCACGACATTAACCGTGGGGGTTGTATTCCATCTGTTGTTGCCGCAGTTGCCATGGGCAGTGGGCTTTTCATTGGGCGCAATCGTCTCACCGCCTGACGCCGTTGCCGCGGGAGCGGTTCTCGAGAGGCTCCGCCTTCCAACCCGGATTTCGGCACTTCTCGAAGGCGAGAGTCTGGTCAACGACGCCAGCGGCCTCGTCTTATTGCGCTTCGCCGTTGCAGCAGCCCTGACTGGGAGCTTTAGTATTCCGGAAGCGATTGGCTCCTTCACGTTGGTGACATCCGGAGGGGTGATCGTCGGTCTTATCGTCGGCTGGGTAGGGGTCTGGGTCGTCCGCAGGCTGCGTGATAGTGAACTGATCATCACCGCAACGCTTTTGCTTGCCGCGATCTCCTACACCGGCGCCGAGCGCCTTGGTAGTTCGGGTGTTCTGTCGACGGTTACGACCGGTCTCATTCTTGGGTTCCACCAGCATGAGAGCTTTTCGGCTTCGACCCGGGTACGAGCGCAAGCGTTCTGGAAGGCGCTGGTCTTTCTGTTGGAGTCGTTGCTTTTCATTCTCGTTGGTCTTTCTCTTCGGGGTGTTCTCGATCGCATTTCCGAAGGTGGGCAGGGCATCGGCGAGGTCATTATTCCGATCTCGGCGGTGGTTTTGACCGTGATCATCGCACGCTTCGTTTGGCTGCTCGGAACCGCTACACTGAAGCGCGTCCTGCTATGGCGCGGCAGCAGGCGCAAAAGATCTTCTTTATTTGCTACGGTGACGATCATCAGTTGGGCTGGTATGCGCGGCGTGGTGACGCTGACAGGCGCATTTTCGCTTCCGGAACAGATGCCGGGGAGGGACCTCGTCCTTATTGCCGCGTTCTCCGTGATCATCGTCACGGTTCTGGTCCAGGGCTCGACTTTGGCCCCGCTCGCCGCCCTGCTCGACTTGACCAGCCCCGACGAAGAACAGCAATTGCGTGAAAATGAGGCCTCCGCCTGGAGGCGTGTAGCGGAAGCGCAGTATCGTGCGATTCAGGAGTGCTCACGGAAGGAACATGGTCTCCAAAGACATCCCCGGCTACTCGAACAGTTCAAACATCGGGCAGAAGTTGCCACCCAATACGAAGCTGACCGCGACACGCACGAGAGTATTAAAGCTGACCACTTCAAGGCCGTTATCGAAGCGCTTCAAGCCGGTAGGGCCGAAATCCTGCGGATGCACAGGGCAGGCGAAATCCACGACCGCGTCATGCGGGACCTCGAACATGAGCTCGACCTGCAAGAGATCGCTGCTGAGAACAGGCTGTGATCCGTGCGCGTTGCGGATAGAATATATGTCCGATGTTCGTGCCGCTGGCGCATGTGGGCACCGACATCGTACCGAAAGCTGAAAATCAATCTTCCCTCAGGCCAACTTTTCGCATTCTCGACCTTTTCGGTTGTAGCCATAGGATTGTACAAGATAAATGAGGTTATTGCCGTGACGCTGGTTTCTCACTGCGGTTGAAACCTAATTTCGCGCGAATGAGCGTTGCGCAGCTGTTCAGCAGAATTATATGGTCTGCCGGAGCCGAAATGGTCTCATGGGTGCCACAAGCGCGAGGCATCTTGGAGGAGGGGGATTGAGCCTGGACTATCTTGAACTGAAAACGCTCGGCCCGTATTTCGGCCTCCCCGAAGCTGCGTCGCTCAATGCGGTGCCTGTCAGGTCTTCATCGATCTGCGTTACGAGAATCGCAAAAGATGTCACTGACGGTGAGAGGCCGATCGTCTCCCTTCCCGTTTGCGACGCCTATTTCCTGATGGTGTACACCAAGGAGGCCCATCATTGCGATATCCTGCCGGACGGGACCAGGACATTGCCCCGCAAGTTCGAGCGGGGATCGGTCTGCCTTGTCGACCTTTCCGAGGGAGCGTCTATCGTCTTATACGCGGACCTTCATTCGGTTACTTTCTTATTGCCAAAGACTCTCATAGAGGAGGTCGGGGACCTTTCCAGGGCAAGTTCGATACTCGAGCTGCGCTGTCGACGGGGTGAGAGGGATCCGGTTTTAAGCAATCTTACCGACATCGTCCTTTCCCTCTTTGGTCGAGAGGCCGGTTCATGGGAGGCGCTCCTGAAGCACTTGGCAATCGCGATCTGCTCACATCTGATCGAGGACCCCATCGGCAAGACGGAGTTTAGCAGCGACGAAACAATCCTGCCCTACAACCGTGAAACTTTGGCGAAAGAGTTTATGAGGAACAACCTTGCCCGTGAATTGTGCGTGGCAGACATTGCCGCGGCGGCCGGTCTCTCTGCCAATCATTTCTCGCAGGGTTTTAAGAAGGTCACCGGAGTTACACCCCATCGCTGGCTCATGCATGCGCGGGTGGATGCCGCTAAAGATCTTCTTCGCGACAGCGACCTTCCGCTGAGGGCGATCGCCGACGCCTGCGGCTTTGTCGATCAAAGTCATTTCACGAAGGTCTTCTCCCGCGAGACAGGCATGACGCCGGCTGTCTGGCGTGCCGGTCGCCTGAATTGATCGGGACAAGCCCAAACCGTTTCGTAAAAAAATCGTTGGAATTTACCAGACAAATGCCGTACCGTCGAAGCGGTAGTTGATGGATTTGCCGGAGTAAACATTGAAAAGAGAATCGGAGGGCGGTAATGCGCCCCGAACGCCTGTTCCTAGTCAATGGACGATGAAGGCGTCGGCTATCACGATCACACGCCTGTGCTATGACAAGGATGATCTTCCGATCGCTCCATCGAGCAAACGGGAGGAGGCGGTTTCCGTTATCACCCAGTTGACCGACTTTAGAATGCACCGGCTCTGGAGAAACAACGAGCTCGTTTTCGAAGGTGGTCATCCGAAGGGTGCCATAGCCATCACCGATCTCAGAGATGAATGGCAATGCCATCATCTCTCGCCATTTGACAACTTGCGCTTCAATATCCCTTTATCCTTTGTCCGCTCGTTCCTTGAGGGCATCGGACGTCCGCACTTCGACAGGTTCGATTGTCGCCCGGGCACCAAAGACGATGTCGTTCTTGGCCTAGGCCAAGCCGTTTTGCCTTATCTGGTGAGCCGACACGAGGCCAATCAGCTGTTTTTTGAGCAGATCAGTTTGGTCTTGTTGACGCATCTGACCCATACCTATGCCAGCCAATACTTTCCGGCGAGGAGGAGCGGCGTCCTGGCACCATGGCAGGAAAAGAAGGTGCTCGAGTTCCTGACTGCCAACGCCTTCGCGCAGGTCTCGATTGCTGAACTTGCTCAAGTGTGCGGCCTGTCACGCAGCTATTTTAACAGAGCTTTCAAGGAGACTTTCGGCAGGACACCGTACCGTTGGGTCATGGAGTATCGAGTTTCAAAAGCAAAGGATCTTCTGCGTTCGGACGTCTCAATTCAAGACGTCGCCACTGCCTGTGGTTTCGCCGACCAGAGCCATTTGACGCGCGTATTCGCGGATATTGCGGGTGATCCTCCTGGGAACTGGCGTCGGCAGAACCGATTGAAACCGGGCGGCGCGACCTCGTAAACGCGCTCTCGCCGGAAGACGGCGCCCATCGAAAGACTTCCCTACAACTCGCGTCCCGCCGTCTCCGAGAAGGGGTTCGATTCCTTTTCGGTTCCGTTCGATCTCGGGCGGGCGAAACAGTCCGAACATCCAAACGATCCCTCTAAGCGACAAGAAGATTGTGCCGGCAGCGGGCATGATCCGTCTCGTCAACGCAATTTAGCTGGCTGCAGACGCAAAGTCAGCTCAACGCTATTGAGGAAAACACAATGACTGTAAATGCGACACCGACGCCGGGCTCGAAGCTTCTCACGCCGAAGGATCACACGCTGATCATGATCGATTTTCAGTCGCAGATGTCTTTTGCGACGAAGAGCATCGATGCTGTCAATCTCCGGAACAATGCTGCTCTCGTCGCCCATGGCGCCAAGGGTTTCGGCGTTTCCACCATTCTGACCACGGTTGCCGAAAAGAGCTTCTCCGGTCCAATGTTCTCCGAGATCACCGACGCGTTCCCCGGTCAGAAGCTGTTCGACCGCACGTCGATGAACACTTGGGAAGACGCATCCGTCATCGAGGAGATCAATCGCATCGGCAAGAAGCGCATCGTGCTTTCCGGCCTGTGGACCGGCGTCTGCATCGTCGGCCCGGCGCTGTCGGCCATCGAACAAGGCTTTGAAGTCTTCGTCTTGGCGGATGCCTGCGGCGACGTCTCCGACGAAGCCCATAACCGGGCGATGGATCGCATCGTTCAGGCCGGCGGACAGCCGATGACGTCGCTGCAGTATCTGCTCGAACTGCAGCGCGACTGGGCACGCACGGAGACTTACGACATGACCACGGGTATCGCCAAGAAGTTCGGCGGCGCCTACGGCCTCGGCATCATTTACGCCAAGACTATGTTCGGCGCGTCCGAAGGTCATTGATGACGGAATTGGCCACGGGCACCCAGGTGCCTGCAGCTACCAACTCTTCGATCCTTTTCCGTGGCGCAGTCGTCCTGCGCCACGATACTCGACCATATTCCCATTCAGTCATGCGCGCGGAGCTCATCATGACCGTTTCACCATCGAATAACGCGACTGTCGTCCTCGTGCATGGAGCATGGGGAGATGCATCGGGCTGGAGATCCGTCATTTCCCTTTTACAGAAGCAGGGCGTTTCTGTGGTCGCCGTGCAGAATCCGACGACATCTCTGTCGGCGGATGTCGAGGCAACCCGCTATGCCCTGAACGAGATCGATGGGCCTGTCGTTCTCGCCGGCCATAGCTGGGGCGGAACCGTCATCACGGAGGCGGGGGACGACCCGAAGGTCAAGGCTTTGGTCTTTGTGGCAGCCTTTGCGCCTGATGCCGGCCAATCGACCGGAGACCAAGTCGCCGCCCATCCTGCGCCTCCCGGTCTCGGCGAGGTCAGTCTCGACCGTGGCGGCAGCTACGTGATGAGCGTAAACGGCTGGATCAACGCGGTCGCGCAAGATCTGCCGGAAGAGGATGCGCGAATTCTTGCCGCCACCCAGCCCCCGCTCGGGGCAGGCACTTTCTCTGACAAGGTCACCAAGGCTGCCTGGAAGGACCGCAAGAACTGGTACGTGATTTCGAGCGAAGACCGGGCGGTGAGCGTGGAGCTCCAGCGGGAATTGGCGAAGAAGCTGAACGCTCGCACGACTGAGGTCAAAGCCAGCCACATGTCATTGATTTCGCAACCGGAGGCGGTCGCCTCCGCCATTCTTGAGGCGGCTTCCGAGGCGACCGGTCTTTAATTGTCGAATAGATCAGAAAGGACAACTTCCATGAAAATCTACCTCTATTCCCTGGCAGCCGGACTGCTCGTCGGGATCGTCTATAGCCTCCTGAATGTGCGCTCGCCGGCACCGCCCGTCGTCGCTCTCGTTGGCCTGCTCGGTATTCTGGTCGGCGAGCAGATCGTTCCGTTCGCGAAAACACTGATCAACAAGGAACCGGCAGCCGTCTCCTGGATCCACCAGATCAAGCCGCACATGTTCGGCCACCTGCCGAAGGGCGGCAAACCTTCCGACGCGGCCGTCGACAAGGCCTGATTTTTCCCGCTCGAGGACGAAGACAATGGAAAATACGATCGCCGATCTCATCCTGCATCACGGCCTGATCACAACGCTCGACCGCTCCAATCCGGCCGCGACCGCCGTCGCCATCAAGGACGGCAGGTTCCTCGCCGTCGGCCACGACGCCGAGATCATGGCGCTCAAGGGGCCGGACACCAAGGTGGTCGATCTCAAGGGCAAGCGCGTGCTTCCCGGCCTGATCGACAACCACACCCACGTCGTGCGCGGCGGTCTCAACTTCAACATGGAACTGCGCTGGGACGGCGTGCGGTCGCTGGCCGACGCCATGGACATGCTGAAGCGCCAGGTGGCGATGACGCCTGCGCCGCAATGGGTGCGTGTCGTCGGCGGCTTTACCGAGCATCAGTTCATTGAGAAGCGCTTGCCGACCATCGACGAGATCAACGCCGTCGCGCCGGAGACACCGGTCTTCCTTCTGCATCTCTATGATCGCGCTTTGCTGAATGGCGCAGCTCTGCGCGCCGTCGGTTATACCAGGGACACGCCGAACCCGCCCGGCGGCGAGATCACCCGCGATGCGAACGGCAACCCGACCGGGCTTTTGCTCGCCAAGCCCAATGCCGGCATTCTCTATTCGACGCTGGCGAAGGGACCAAAACTGCCCTTCGACTATCAGGTCAATTCCACTCGACATTTCATGCGCGAGCTCAACCGGCTCGGCGTCACAGGCGTCATCGATGCCGGTGGCGGCTTCCAGAATTATCCCGACGACTACGCCGTTATCCAGAAGCTTGCCGATGAAGACCAGATGACCGTGCGGCTGGCCTACAACCTCTTTACCCAGAAGCCGAAAGCCGAGAAGCAGGACTTCCTGAACTGGACGTCCTCGGTGAAATACAAGCAGGGCACAGATTACTTCCGCCATAACGGCGCCGGCGAAATGCTGGTCTTTTCCGCTGCCGATTTCGAGGATTTCCGACAGCCGCGTCCCGATATGCCGCCGGAAATGGAAGACGAGCTGGAAGAGGTCGTGCGGGTACTTGCGGAAAACCGCTGGCCCTGGCGCCTGCATGCCACGTACGATGAGACGATCAGCCGCGCGCTCGATGTGTTCGAGAAGGTCAACCAGGATATCCCGCTCGAAGGGTTGAACTGGTTCTTCGACCATGCCGAGACCATTTCGGAGCGGTCGATCGATCGTATCGCGGCCTTGGGCGGCGGCATCGCCACCCAGCATCGCATGGCCTATCAGGGCGAATATTTCGTCGAGCGCTATGGTCATGGCGCCGCCGAAGCCACACCGCCGATCGCCCGCATGTTGGACAAGGGTGTGAAGGTTTCGGCCGGCACCGACGCCACCCGCGTCGCTTCCTACAATCCGTGGGTCTCGCTGTCGTGGATGATCACCGGCAAGACGGTGGGCGGTATGCAGCTCTATCCGCGCGCCAACTGCCTCGATCGCGAGACGGCGCTCAGGATGTGGACGGAAAACGTCACCTGGTTTTCAAACGAAGAAGGCAAGAAAGGCCGCATCGAGAAAGGCCAGTTCGCCGATCTCGTCGTCCCGGACAAGGATTTCTTCGCCTGCGCCGAGGACGAGATCTCCTTCCTCACGTCGGATCTGACCATGGTCGGCGGCAAGATCGTCTACGGAAGCGGCGACTTTGCCAGCCTTGACGAGACCGATGTGCCGCCGGCCACGCCCGACTGGTCGCCGGTGCGCAGTTTCAAGGGTTATGCCGCCTGGGGCGAGCCGGAGGGCGCCGGCAAGCACTCGCTAAGGCGCACGGCGATCTCGTCTTGCGGCTGCGCCAGCGACTGCAACGTTCATGGTCACGACCATGCCGGCGCCTGGACTTCAAAGCTACCGATCGCAGACCTCAAGGGTTTCTTTGGCGCGCTCGGCTGCTCCTGCTGGGCCGTCTGAGGAGGATGATGTCGTGATGGCTGCTCTTGAAACACGTCTCTCCGGCCTCGTACGGCCGCTGTTTGCCGTCGCACCCGTGCGCTGGATCGGGCTTCTCGGCCTTTGCGCCGCCTACATCCAGGGGCCTGTCAGCAAGCTGACGGACTTTCCCGCCGCGATTGCCGAGATGCAGCATTTCGGGTTGTCGCCGGCTGCTCCCTTTGCCGTCGTCGTGATCGTCTTCGAACTGGCGGCGTCGGCGATGATCCTCACCGGCTTCTTCCGTTGGCTGGCAGCGCTCGGTCTCGCCGGCTTCACCCTGATTGCCACTTTTCTGGCGCTGCGTTTCTGGGAACTGCCGGCAGGGCAGGAACGCTTCATGGCCGCCAACTCCTTTTTCGAACACCTTGGCCTCGTCGGCGGCTTCCTGCTCGTCGCCTGGCTCGATCTGAATTCCCGTTTTGTCTTGAAAACGAAGGTTTGACGATATGATATCCCGCTCACTCCGTACTATCGGGTTGCTTGCCGTACTCGCAGCCCTGCCGCTCGCGCCGAGCCCTGCCGCCGCCCGCGCTGCTCAATCTCAATTCGGTGTCGGTGCGCAATACGACACGACGCATGTCTATGTGGATCCCGACAAGGTGGATGCCTTCGCCCAGAGTTTCCTTGCGACCTTCGGCGGAACCAGCACCAAGCAAGTCGTCGCGACCGTGACGCCGACGCCGAGCAGCACGACATCGCAGCTCCTGCAGACTCCAGTCGGCACGGTATCCCTATTCGGCTTCAAGACGCCGATCCCCTATCCTTTCGGCTTTGAGCGGACAGGTTATCTGGTGACCGACATGGACAAAGCGATTGCCGCAGCCCGTGCCGCCGGTGCCAGCATCATCGTCCAAAGCTTTCCCGATCCGATCGGCCGTGACGCCGTCATCCAGTGGCCGGGCGGGGTAAACATGCAGCTTTACTGGCACTCGACCAAGCCGAACTACGCCGCCTTCGAGACCGTGCCGGAAAACCGTGTCTATGTCTCTCCCGACGCCGTATCCGCTTTCGTCAAGGATTTCGTTGCCTTCTCGAAGGGCACGGTGGTCTCCGACGAAAAAAAGGCGCCGGGAGTCGAGATCGGCCGTCCGGACGATACATTCCGCCGTATCCGCATCGAATCCGTCTTCGGAAAGATAACCGTCCTTGTCACTGATGGGCACCTGCCCGTCCCCTACGGGCATGAAATGACCGGCTATGAGGTCGTCGATCTCGAGGGCACTCTTCAGAAGGCGAAGGACAGCGGCGCGAAGATCCTCGTCGAACCCTATCAATCAGGCGACCGTCGAGCCGCCATGGTGGAATTTTCGGGCGGTTATGTTGCGGAGATTCATTCCGGTGCCAAGCCCTGACGACGATACTGCGGCCGCGTCGAGCGCGGCCGCTCGGTCCTGATGGGAAGCATAAATGATGATCGAACGTTACCTAGTTTCAACCGCCGTCCTGCTGACTCTGTCGGCGACGGCGGCAAGTGCTGCCGACATATCGGCACCTGCCAAGAGGCCGGCGATCAAGAGCAACCGCTGGCAAGAGGATTGGTCTGCTTTGGCCGATCCAGCGCTCAGAACGCAGCCGCTCGATAGCCTGAAATATGTCCCGCTGTCCATTTCCGATCCCGGTACTTACGTGTCGTTCGGGGCGAACCTCCGCGAGCGATTCGAGACCAACCACACTCCGAGCTTCGGAATCGGCGGTGTCGAGGGCGATAGCTATTTGATTCAGCGGGCTCAGTTTCACATCGACCTGCATCTCTTCGAGGACTGGCAGATATTCACCCAGTTCGAAGATGATCGAGCATTCTGGAAAAGATCGGTCGGCCCAACGGATGCCGACAAGATGGATCTGCGGCTGGCGTTCGTCTCTTACTCACATGATTTCGATGCAGGGACTTTCAAGGCGCGCATCGGTCGGCAGGATTTTGCTTTCGACCTGCAGCGCTTCGTCTCCTCACGCGACGGGCCGAATGTGCGACAGTCCTTTGATGCAGTATGGGCAGATTGGGAAACGGGTCCGTGGCGCTTCATCGGTTTCGTCAGCCAGCCAGTCCAATATAGCAATGACGAGGCGTTCGACGATACGTCGAACGGAGACTTCCGCTTCAGCACTTTGCGCGTAGAACGGCAGGTCCTGGGAGCCAACGAACTTTCTGCCTACTACTCGCTCTATCAGAAACACGAAGCGCATTATCTGGACGGATCGGGAGACGAAAACCGGCATATCTTCGATACTCGGTTCGCTGGCAGTTCGAATGGCCTCGATTGGGATATCGAGGGGATGGGGCAGCTAGGTTCCGTCGGCGACAAGGATATCCGTGCCTGGGCGATCGGTGCGCGCGTCGGCTACACTTTCGACGATTCATCCTGGACACCTCGGCTGGGCCTGCAGTTCGATATGGCTTCAGGAGACCGCAATGCCGGCGACGGCACCGTCGGAACCTTCAATCCTCTCTTTCCAAACGGCTATTATTTCACGCTCGCCGGCTACACCGGCTATGCAAACCTCATACACCTCAAACCTTCGATCACAGTGAAGCCGACGGATAAGATGACGCTTATGGCGGCGGTCGGTCTCCAGTGGCGGCAAACTACAGCAGACGCGATTTACGTCCAGCCCAATCAGGCTCTCGCAGGAACGGCAGGTCGCGGCGGCGCGTGGTCCGGGGCTTACGGGCAGGTCAGACTCGACTACGCCTTCAGCGCAAATCTGACAGGCGCCGTCGAGGCGGTTCACTATGAGATCGGCGATGCCATCCGCAATGCCGGCGGCCATGACGGCAATTACCTTGGAGCTCAATTGAACTTCGTCTGGTGACCGGCTTGCGGGCGCGGGCCGGCGTGACCCAAGCTTTGTCCAAATAAGACGAGTATCGGACAAGAGGCGGCGACCCTTCACAGGCTATGAAATCAACGTCCACCCCAAAGGTTACCAAGATGTCTGACAACCCGATCGAGATCATGTTTTCCCGCAGACAAACATTGCTGGCCGGCGCAACCCTTTCCGCTGCGATAGCAATGCCATCTCTTGCCTTTTCCACCACCACCCCGACAAAGATTGAAGGAATACCGCCCATGACCACCGGCTTCGTCGAAACCAAAGACGGCGTACAGATCTTTTACAAGGATTGGGGTCCGAAGGACGCCCAGCCGATCGTTTTCCATCATGGCTGGCCGCTGTCTTCGGACGATTGGGACGCGCAAATGCTGTTCTTCGTTCAGCACGGTTATCGCGTCGTCGCTCATGATCGCCGTGGTCACGGCCGCTCCTCGCAGGTCAGCGACGGTCACGACATGGATCACTACGCAGCCGACGCATCTGTAGTCGTCGAACATCTGAACCTGAAGAACGCCGTCCATATCGGACACTCGACCGGTGGCGGTGAAGTCGCCCGTTATGTCGCCAAGTTCGGTCAGCCGCAGGGCCGTGTCGCCAAGGCCGTACTGGTCAGCGCCGTTCCTCCGCTGATGTTGAAGACGGAATCGAATCCGGGCGGCCTGCCCATGGAAGTCTTCGACGGCATTCGCAAGGCCGTTGCCGACAATCGTGCACAGCTCTTCGTCGACTTCCCCACCGGCCCGTTCTATGGCTTTAATCGTGAGGGCGCGACCGTCTATCAGGGCGTGATCCAGAATTGGTGGCGCCAGGGCATGATGGGCAGCGCCAAGGCCCATTATGACGGCATCAAGGCCTTCTCCGAAACCGACCAGACGGAAGATCTCAAGAAGATCACGGTCCCGACTCTCGTTATGCATGGTGACGACGATCAGGTCGTTCCGATCGCCGATTCCGCCGAGCTTTCCGTCAAACTCCTCAAGAACGGCACGCTGAAGGTCTACAAAGGCTACCCACACGGCATGTTGACGGTCCACGCCGACGTCATCAATCCGGACCTGCTCGCCTTCATCAAGGCTTGACGAGCACGATCCCGCCTGCCGCCAAGCTCCATGCTGGCGGCAGGCCGCCACGAAAGCAGTGCCCGAAGCGCCGGAGCACTTTACCAAGGTCTCCAGGAGCTCCGTCAATGAAAGCCGTTCCGCTTCCTCTTCTCCTCAGCTTCAACGGGGGATATGTCGATACTGTCGGCTTCCTGGCGCTCGGAGGGCTGTTCACCGCCCACGTGACCGGCAACTTCGTGACCTTGGGCGCATCGATAGCGCTAGGCACGGGGGGCACCCTGTCCAAGCTCCTCGCACTTCCGGTCTTTTGTGTCGTCGTATTCGCCGCGCGAATCGTCGGGCTGGCGCTGCAGCGGAGCGGCCAACCGGTCCTGCGTCCTCTTCTCGTCGTTAAGCTGATTTTGCTAGTGGTCGCCGCGGCGATCGCATTGACTTACGGTCCCTTCGGCGATCCGAACAGTTCCCTGGCCTTCGCGATCGGCATGGTCCTTGTTGCCGCTATGGCGGTGCAGAACGGCATTCACCGCGTTCATTTGGCGAAGTCTCCGCCATCGACCCTGATGACCGGAACGACGACGCAGATCATGCTCGACCTTGCCGATATCGCCATGGGCGGGCATTCGGAGAGCGCGGCTGCGGCCTACTCACGTCTGAAGCGGATGGTGCTCGCGGTCGTCGTCTTCGCCGCAGGCTGCTCCATCGGCGCACTGGCGTTCATTCTCTCGCCCGTCTGGAGTTTTGTCGTCCCTGCCGTCCTGGCGGCCCTGGCACTCGTTGCACCTGTTGAAACGCCCGAAGGCGATTGATGGCTACCCACCAAGAAAACGCAGCACCTATCGAACCCGCAGGAGAATAAAATGTCTGATCGTCAGATGTCCGATTCAAGCTACAGCCATGTCGTCAATATTGGTGCCGACAAGGTCGATATTGCTGATTGGCTGTTCAACTTGCCCGACGCAGAATATCAGCGTTGCTCCCCCGACCACATCGCGGCCGGCGCCACCTGGACCGACGATGGCCGGCGCATGTCGATCAATGTGGAAACGATAGGCGGAAGCCTGGTGATCCAGCACTATGTCGCCGAGGTCGCTGAGCCCAATTATTGCAAGATGGTATCCATCTCGGATGTCATGGCAGCCCATGGCCGCACCACGGTGCAGGTGATCTGGGAGCTCAGCGTCAAGCCGATCGACACCGGCCATTGCGAGTACACGAACCATGTGCGAGCATATGCCACCGACGAGTTTCTGGCCTACTGCGAGAAAAATAACATCAATTTCGCCGACGCGGCGAAGGCTCGTTCGGAAGCATCGTCCAATCATAACAAGGGCGAGACCCCCCTATTCGCCGAGAGCATAGCGCAACGCGCGAGGGAAAAGCACGCGATCGCTGCTTAACAAACACCTCGTTCCACAAGACGGTAATAGTCGACGAGGGCGAGCGACGGGTGTGGTTCCTCTTCGAGATACTCCGCAACACCAACGCCTGAGCAACTGCAGCCGGGAGATGCACCACCGACTTGCACATCTTGGCTCTCGGAGGATCCCATGCAGGCATTCAGCAGTGAACGCTGCAAATTCGATGATTATGTCATAGGATTCGCCGCGGAGAAGGCGGCGCAGGGCCGTCGGGTGGCCATCATTACGCTACTGTCGATCGATGGCTCCTCTCCCCGTCCGCTCGGCGCCCAGATGGCGGTCGCGGAAACCGGGGAATGGGCGGGCTACGTATCGGGGGGCTGCCTGGAGCGCGCAATCGTCTCGGAAGCGCTCGATACGCTCCACGTTGGGCAGAACAGGATCGTGCGCTACGGCAAGGGATCGCGCTATTTTGATCTGCAGTTACCATGTGGTTCTGCAGTCGATCTCTTTTTTGACGTGACACAGGAAGCCTCCTCCTTCGCGGCCATCGACATCAGGCTTTCGGCCCGTGTTCCGGCGCGCATGGAACTCGGGTTGCCTGACGCGCCGGCCCAATCTGCCGCGGTGGAATATTATCCGCCACGCCGGCTCGTCGTCGCGGGGGCAGGGGCTGCGGCCGCTTCGCTTGGTCGCCTCGCATCCTTTTCGGGCTTTGACGTTCATCTGCTGACCAACGATCTTGCCACGGCAGAGCATTCCTGCCTTCCGCCAGATCGCATCACCACGTTGACGAGGAGCCGCTCCGCACCAACAATTGCGATCGACGAACGAACCGCGATTGCCTTCCTCTTTCACGACCATGATTGGGAGGAACGGCTGATCGCGGATGCGCTGGCGACGGATGCCTTCTACGTCGGTGCCATGGGAAGCCGGCGAACGGCGGAAAAGCGCGCTTCTATGCTGCGCAACACGGGTGTCGGCGAAAGGCAGCTGAGCCGTTTGAAAGCCCCGGCAGGCCTTGTTTCGGGCGCCAAGTCTGCTTCCGACATCGCGCTATCCATCCTATCCGAAGTCATGGCCGCGGAGCAGGCAGCGCAGATCCCGAGGTTTCGGTTGGTTCGCGATGAGCGCCCGACCGAGTGGTCCGTTTCCTCACTTGCGATCGATGCATGGCAGTCCTTTGAGGGCCGCGCATGTGGAATTTGACACGATGGAAAAGCCATCGCCGCTCACCTGGGCATTCGCCTCACTTCTTGCTCCAGCGTCCGGCGCTTCGATCCGCGGTTGATTTCGTGGATTTCGATGTGGACCGGCGACCAGCGTTCGTGATCGGAAACGCACGCGGTGCGATCTGTTCCTCTTCGGTCACACTGTCGTTGAATGAGACAGATCAAAGATATGGCGGATGCGGTTTGCCAATGTCTGCGCATGTTGCGAGGGCATGCTGCCATCTCCGTGCAGCCGCCTCTCCTGTTCGAGCCTGTCGGCGAGCGTTGCGCCGATATCTTCAGCCAGAACCGGACGCTCCTGCAGGACCTCGCAGAGCTGGTCTTTTCCGATCTCGCGGGCAATGACCGGCGTCAGTGCAACGATACGACCCGGTTCTTCAGCGCCGATCAGGAGGCCGCGCTCGCCGAAAATATCGCCAGGCGAAAGTCGATTTAGCTCGATGTCCCGACCATTCTCTTGCCGGATGACCTGCACCACGCCGCTCTCAACAAGCATCAATCCTGGCGAGCACTCTCCCTGGGCGATGATTTCCGCCCCTCTTGCGTAGCTGCGCCGGACAGCAGCTTTCGACAGCGTTTCGCGTTCGCTGTCGGTAAGGGAGGTAAAAAGCGGCAGCATCGTCATAAGCTGCAGTGGCGTTTCGAGCACTTTTCCGGGAACGATTGTAGACTCGAGTCCGGGCGCGACACTGAACATGGCATCAGAGGCGAGGGGGATGCCGGCCGCCAGCATGTGCCGATATACCAGATCGTAGATTTCATTCTTCGCCGCTGTCGTCTCTGATATGTCACGAATGCGAAAGGCCAGCTCGAAGTCTATGGTTTCCTTGGCGAGGCGGACGATCGAGACCAGGGGGTCTGGAACACGCATGATATGATTGCTCGCCAGCGTAACCGTCTCGAGTAATCTCGCCATTGTCGCCGGCGGCCGCGTCGGGACGAGCTTGATCGACATGGTGATGCCATGGGTCTCGTCGGGGCTGTTGAGATTGACCAACTGTGATTTTGCGAGCGCGCTGTTCGGAACGACGACGAGGTCGTTCGTAGCGTTGGAGAGGTGGGTCGCACGCCAGTTGGTCTCGATAACACGACCCTGGACGCCGTTTTCGAGAATGATCCAGTTGCCGACGCTGTAAGAGCGGCCAAGATTGAGGGCAACCCCGGAAAAGACATCGGAAAGCGAATTTTGCAGCGCGAGACCGAGGACGATCGCGAAGACACCCGATGTCGCGATCAGCGTGCCGACAGGCACGCCAAACACATAAGCCACGATGGAAAGGGCAGCCCCGACATAGATGATCCCGGCAATCAGATCCTGAACGAACCGTGCTTCGCGCGGACGGTGCTCGAAGATCAGGAACAGCCTGATGCAGCTGATGAGCATCATCGCCCCGCCGAGCCACCAGATCGCTTTTGCGAGACCATAAAACAAGCGGTGCCACAGGTCGGGCGAAGAGACCGCCGCGGAGTAGGGCGCGACGCCGGTCGACAGCAGCATAGCCGTCAACGCGACGAAGAACGCAACATCGATGGCAAAGCGGAGCGGCTTATGTCCGGGCAGCAGCCAATGTGCCGCGGCGAGGGCGACGGTGAGAACCAAGAATTGCGTAATCGGATCAAAAAGATATTGCATCGGGGGGCCCAGTGGGAACCGACTATCGGTAACCCACCTCTCGGCCCACGTCTTGGCGATTTCAACGAAATTTGGCGTTCTGTCGTTCAGCGATAGTGAACAATGCATCGTCCGCGTTGCTAATTTCAATCTCAATCGAATTCGCCGACATCTTGTTCATCGAAACACAGGAGTTCGGCACATGAACAAGCCAGTTGCATTCCACGCCTTCAAACATGGTCTCTTCGATATCACGGTGCTCTCCGACGGCCCGATCGCGCTCGCCGGCGAAATCTTCGCTCCTGAAGCCTCCGACAACCAGCGCGCTGACGTTGTCGCGCGCATGGACGGCGCCGACAACATCGCGGACGCCCAGTCCAACATCCCGCTTATCGTTACGTCGAATGACGTCATTCTCGTCGACGTCGGAGCGGGCGCGCGTTTCCAACCGAGCGAAGGACAACTCGAAAAGAACCTCAACGCCGTTGGCGTCAACGCCGGCGATGTGACGAAGATTATCATCTCGCACGCTCACCCCGATCATATCTGGGGTATGCTGCGCGACGATGGTTCGCTGCGTTTCCCGAATGCGCGCTACTATATCACCCGCGCGGAGTGGGACTTCTGGATGGGCGAAAAGGCAGATGCCCTGCCTGAGGCGGTCCAACCGTTTGTGGCCGGTGCCCGGCGCGATCTGCAGGCAATCGCCGATTGGCTGACCTTCGTCCAAGACGGAGACGAGGTCATTCCCGGCCTCAGGATCCTTTCGACACCTGGGCACACGGCAGGCCATATCTCGATTGTCGTCGATGGTGATGTCCCGTTGATCATCACCGTCGACGCCACCGCCAGCCACATCGTTTCCTTTGAGCGTCCCGATTGGAGCTTCGGCTTCGACATGGATCCGGCGCTCGCAAGGACGACGCGTCGCACACTGATCGAGCAGGCCGTGCGGGAAAACGCCGTGCTGCTTGGCTATCACTGGGCTTATCCCGGCGTCGGAACCGTCCGCAAGGACGGCGATAGCTTCAAGCTGCGCCCTGTGACGGAGGCCCAGTCATGAGCCGCAAGGTTTTCGGAAGAGAAGCGAGCTTCCTGACCGCCGCTGCGGTTGTCGCCCATACCATCTGGACCAGCGCCGCTCCGGCGCTGACCTATCCGCTCTATGCACAGGAATGGCATCTGACGACCTTCACGACGACGGCGATCTTCGCCATCTATCCGGTCTTCGTCGTCCTTATGCTCGTCGTCTTCGGCAATGTGTCCGATTATATCGGGCGAAGGGAAGCAATGCTGCTCGGTCTTGCGGCTTCGCTTGCCGGCACGCTGATCTTCGCGCTGGCGCCGAACGTCGACTGGATTTTCATCGGCAGGGCTTTCATGGGCGTTGGCGTCGGTTTAGCTGCCGGGCCGTCGGCCGCTGCCGTGGTCGAGTTCAGCGCGCCGGGCCGGACGGCACAGGCGGCGAGTGCGACGGCCGCCGCCCAGGCCTTCGGCATGATCGGCGCGGCCCTTGTCGGCGGTGCGCTGATCGAATATGCGCCGCTGCCGACGCGATTGAACTTCGCCGTTCTGGTCGCCGTCCTCGCCGCGCTCATGGTTGCGACCTGGATGCTCCCGAACCATACGGCGTCACGGCCGGCCGGCCGTTGGTGGCCAAGGGTTCCCGCCATTCCCAATGGGCTGTTTGCGACTTTCGTGACGGCGACCGCAGCGGTAACGGCCTCATATGTGCTCGGCGCCATGACGCTTTCTCTTGGTGCGCAGGTGGCGCGCGATGTGATCGCGTCCCAGAACGCTCTCGTCAATGGCGGCACCATCGCGCTTTTTGCGATTTCTTCCGCCATCGCCACCGTGCCTGCGCGAGGCGCCAAGCCGAGTAGGGTGATGCTCGCGGGCAGTGCCATTGCCATTATTTCCTCCGGGTTGCTGGCGCTTGCCGCGGTTCTTCACTCTCTGGTCTTCTATACCGTTGCCCAGATCGGCAGCGGAATGGCCTACAGCCTGCTCCTCCTCGGAGGACTTTCGCTGATCAATGCCACAGCACCCGTGACGCACAGAGGCGCCACACTCTCGGCGCTGTTCCTCGTCGCTTACCTGGCCCAGGCCGTTGTGGCGCTGTTGCTGGGCAAGATCGCGACATGGGCGAGCCTTCCGTCCGCAGTGGATATCGGGGTGGCGACGGTCGCAACGCTGGCGTCGGTGACGCTCCTTCTCGATGCAGTCAGAAGCGCCGTCGCTGGCCGCAAAGCGCGCAAGGCAGGGACGCACTGACTCTTCCTGTGGATACGAAGCAAGGCGAACCGCAAGGTTCGCCTTGCCGACTTTCGGACAGGCGAAGGTCTTGAGGGGCAGTCGATTCATCCAAAAGGCCGGCTGTCGAGACAAGACGCGTCCGGGGCCGACGCGCGAAATAAACGCAACGTTTACAGAAGCGAAGCACTCCATATGAAACTTTCGAAGCGACATTTGGCAATCGGAGCCGCGTTCGCATCTATCGCCGTCGTTGCAGGGCTGGGCATTGTCGCCTGGATCGCCTATGAGCCGGCACTTCCCGAAATCGCGCGCCCATCCCCTTCAAGCTTCGATCGCGGTCTCGTCGCAAAGGGCGAGCAGCTCGCCACCGTCGGCGATTGCATTGTCTGTCACACGGCACCAAATGGCGCACCTTTCGCTGGCGCGCGCGCTTTACCGACGCCTTTCGGCATACTGTTCTCGAACAACATCACGCCTGACGAAAAGACAGGCATCGGCTCTTGGTCGCTTGCTGCGTTCAGTCGCGCCATGAGGCAAGGCGTCGCCCGCGATGGAAGCCACCTCTATCCGGCCTTGCCCTACGAGCACTTTACCCATGTCAATGACGGCGACTTGGCGGCAATCTACGCATTTCTGATGACTCGCCAGCCGGTCTCCCGGGAGGCTCCCGAAAACCAGTTGCTTCCGGGCCTCGGATTCCGGCCACTGCTCGCCGGCTGGAAGCTGCTCTTCCTCAGGCAGACGCAGTTCGAACGCCAGGCGAACGAGAGCGCCGAATGGAACCGGGGCAAATATCTGGTGGACGGACTTGCCCATTGTGGCGGCTGTCATACGCCGCGCAATCTCGCCGGCGGCGAGGAGAGGGGGCGCGAATTTGCAGGCGGCGTTGCAGAGGGCTGGAACGCGCCTGCGCTCGACGAAACGAATCCCTCCGCTGCGATCTGGAATGTGGATTCCCTTTTCGCCTACCTCAAGACGGGATCCGATCGTGGGCACAGCGCAGCTGGCGGCCCGATGGTGCCCGTCGCCGAAGGTCTCTCCCGCCTCAACGATGCCGATGTCAGGGCGATCGCCGTCTACGTCGATTCCCAAATGCATCCATTGCGGGAGACCAATCTGCCTGCAGTCACCGTTGTGGCGACGAACGATAGCCGATCTGCTGCCGCAGCCGCGCATCCCGAAGCCGACCTTCTATTCGAAGGCGCCTGCTCCGGCTGCCACGCGCCGCGTGCGCCGATGAATATCAACGACCGACCGCTTCTTTCATCCGCATCCGACCTCAGAGCCGATGATCCCAGGAACGCGGTGCAGACGCTACTGCAGGGGATCGCGCCGCCGGGGGGGAAAGGAGCGTACATGCCATCCTTTTCAAACACCATGACTGACCGCCAGCTTGCCGACCTGCTCGCCTATGCCCGTGCCCGCTTCACCGACAAGCCGGCATGGCCGGACCTGGAAGCCGTGGTCGGCGATATACGCAAGGAGAATGCGGAATGACGATCTCGATCAACGTCAATGGCGAAGGCCACGAGGTGGAAGCCGATCCGGATACGCCGCTTCTCTACGTGCTTCGTGACGAACTCGAACTGAACGGCGCAAAGTACGGATGCGGTCTCGGGCAATGCGGCGCCTGCACCGTGCACATCGATGGGAAGCCCGTCTTCTCCTGTCTGACACCCGTTGGGCTGCTTGCGGGCAGGAGGGTGCGCACCATCGAGGGGCTGGGCACGGCCGAAAAGCCGAATGTCATCCAGAAAGCCTTCCAGGAAGAGCAGGCCGCACAGTGCGGCTATTGCATAGCCGGCATGATCATGCGTGCCCAGGCTCTCCTCGATCGGAACCCGTCGCCGACTGAGGTGGAGATTCGCGTGCACATGCAGCCCAATCTCTGCCGTTGCGGAACGCACGCCAGAATATTGAGGGCAGTGCATCGCGCCAGCCGCGAGCTTTCCCTCGCTTCTGCAGCAGGAGGCTCGCAATGAATGCCGTCCAAAATCCCGGCCTGACCCGACGCTCCTTCCTCAGTACAAGCGGCATAGCCGTTGCATTCGCACTGACGCGTCCGGCCTTCGCCCAGCTCGCCGGTGGTGGCGAAGGAGGAGCAGGTCCGGCGATCGTTGCTCCCGATCTTCCCGGCAGCCTGAAGAACTGGCCTTATCTCGATTCTTGGATCCAGCTCGATGAAAAGGGCCATGCGACGGTCTTCACCGGCAAGGCCGAGCTCGGTCAGGGCATCAGGACCGCGTTGCTGCAGGTCGCGGCAGAAGAGCTCGATCTGCCGCCGGCGTCGGTCACGATGGTGACGGTTGATACCGCTCGTACGCCCGATGAGGGGCTGACGGCGGGCAGCCATTCGATGCAGGATAGTGGTACCGCAATCCGCAACGCGGCGGCCAATGTCCGGATGGTGCTCCTGCGGAAGGCGGCGGAGCGGTTACAGGTTGAGCCCGAGGGACTCTCGACGACCGGGAATGGACAAATTGCGGTACCCGATGGAAGGGTAGTTTCCTATGGTGAGGTCGCAGCCGCACTCTCACTGCATATCGAGGCGATTGCTCACGCACCGCTTCGTAAGAAATCCGAGTTCCGGACGATGGGCACGAACCTGCCGCGGCTCGATATCACCGCCAAGACGACCGGCGGTCAGGCTTTCCTCCATGACATGCGTCTGCCCGGCATGCTGCATGCCCGTCTGCTGCGCGGCCCAAGTGAGAGGACGCGCTTAAAGCTGCCGGCGGCTGCCGAGATCGAGGCGATGCCGAAGGTGGTCAAGTTCGTGCAGAACGGCGACTTCGCCGCCATCGTCGCCGAAAAGGAATGGGACGCGATCAAACTGATGCGTACGCTCCAGGCATCCGACTACGAGCCGGTGGGGGCGCCATTTCCGACCGGCAGCGTTACGGACACGCTGAAGGCACTTCCGGCCCGCGACATCGTTATTCTCGATGTCGCCCATCCCACTGCTGTGCCCGTCAAGACGATGTCGGCGCGCTACACGCGTCGATGGATCAGTCACGGCTCGATCGGTCCCTCCTGCGCAATCGCCCTGCTCGAGGATGATCTCCTGACCATCTGGACCCATAGCCAGGGGACTTATGACGTGCGCCGCGTCGCGGCCGAACTGCTCGGCCGGCCCGTCGAGAAAATCCGTGCGATCCACGTTGAAGGTTCCGGCTGCTACGGTCAGAACGGCGCGGATGACGTCGCCGCCGAGGCTGCCTATATCGCCATGACGGTTCCCGGCCGGCCGGTGCGATTGCAGTGGATGCGGGAACAGGAGTTTGGTTGGGAGCCACTCGGTCCCGGCATGGCAACCGAGCTCGAAGCCAGTCTTGACGCCTCAAATCGCATCGTGGCGTGGAAATACGATGTCTGGAGCAATCCGCATAACAATCGTCCGGTCGGCGCCGGCGGCGTTCTCGTCGGCAACCAGATCGTTCCCGGCTTTCCGCAGCCCGAAGGCAAGGAGATTCCGATGCCGGAAGGAGATGGAAGTCGCAATTCCAACCCGCTCTACGACCTGCCGAACATGAATGTCCTCTATCACTTCATCAAGGACATGCCGATAAGGGTCTCGGCATTGCGTTCGCTCGGAGCACACCTCAACGTCTTCTCGATCGAAAGTATGTTGGACGAGCTGGCGCTTGTCGGCAATATCGATCCGCTCGATCTTCGACTGAATCATATGGTTGACCTCCGCGCGCGCCAGGTCATGCAAACGGCATCCGATGCGTTCGGCTGGCGCAAACGGCAGAAGCGGGGGCCGTTCCACGGCTTCGGCATGGCCTTCGCACGATATAAGAACCTCGGCGCCTATTGCGCTGTCTGCATGGAGATTGGCGTCGACCAGAATACCGGACGCATCACTGTCCACCGAGTTCAGGCCGCTGCCGACTGCGGCGAAGTCGTCAGTCCGAACGGCGTTCAGAACCAGATCGAGGGCGCGATCATTCAATCGCTCAGCTGGTGCACGCGCGAGGAGGTCACCAACGACGAAACGATCCGCACCAGCTTTGATTGGAGCGCGTATCCGATCCTGCGCTTCCTCGACATTCCGGAGAAGATCGATGTGATCGTCGAGGACCAGCCCGGCCAGCCGTTTCTCGGCGTTGCCGAATGCGGTCAGGGGCCGACTTCGGCGGCACTTGCCAATGCGCTGGCCGACGCAACGGGAGTAAGGTTTCGGGATATGCCTATGACGCCTGAGCGGGTGAGGGCAGTGATCGTCACTCTTTGAACGGAATGCGGATGACGGCTCTTTCGCCCACATTCACGTCATTCGCTCGATCCATTCACCCCGGCCTGCTTCAGATGCCGTTGAAGAGCGGTGATGAAAACGCGCACCTTGGGTAGGACGAACTGCGTCGTTGGATAGACCGCCCAGATCGCAATCTGCTCGGGAGCGGCATCGGGGAACCTGATCTCGACCAGCCGCCCGGCCTTGATGTCGTCCTCGACATACCATTTCGAGAGCAGTGCGACACCGCCGCCAGCCACGCAAGCAGCGTGGCAACCGGCAATGCTGCTACAGGAAAATCGTCCGTCCAGGCGAACGTGTCGTTCGCCCGCCGGCGTGACGAATGACCAATGTGTCGCGCTGCCGAGCGCCAGGCAGTCATGATGCGACAGATCCTCGACATTTTCCGGCTTGCCGCGTCGAGTGACATAATCGGCGCTTGCGACGACAGAGCGGGGGTTGTCCGCGAGTTTGCGGGCGATGAGACTGTTGTCGCGTAATCGAGCGATGCGGATGGCAAGGTCGGTGCCTGTGGCAACCAGATCGGGTAGTCCGTCGCTCAGATCGACCGCGATGCGCAGTTCCGGGTTTTGCTGTAGAAGAGGCGGAACCATCGGCATGATGAACTTCAGCCCGAAGGAGATCGGCACGGAAACGCGCAACAAGCCGGAAGCGCCCGGACTTTCCGAGTTGAGCCGGGCGATTGCCGCCGCCTCGTTCTCGATGAGAGCCTGCGCATAGGGGAGGAAGGTCTCTCCCTCGGGCGTCAATGACAGCGAACGCGTCGTTCGATGAAGCAACCGCACGCCGAGCCCCGCCTCCAGGGATGCTAGGCGCCGCGTCACGGCCATCGCCGGGATGCCCAGGCGTCGCGCAGCGCCGGCGAGGCTTCCGGCTGCGGCGGCTGAGGTAAACACAAGAACATCTTCTGTATTCATTTCATCAGGTTCCGATATTGTTACTGCCCAATCAGGCCCTTGTAATCCAATCCATATAGCCGCTAGTGATGGAGGCGCCCTCCTGCAGCAAGGAGGTCTTCTTGCGTGTCTACGTCGATCGTCGCGGCCTCACCGAGTTCGACGTCGATGATCGGCCATCCCGATGTCTCGATCAGCCGTCTTGCGCCAACGTCTCCCTCAAGCGTCCCAACGCGCTCGAAAAGCGCCCGCGGAAGGATCACTGGATTGCCCGGCTGAGCATTGTGAACGGAGCGGACGACCGAAGGTACAGGGCTTGCCCTGAAAGCGGCGATGAGCCGATTGATATGGTCTGTTTCGATCTTCGGCATGTCGGCCAACAGCACTAGGACGCCAACATATTCTGTAATGGCAAGCGCCCTGAGACCCGCGCCTAGCGAGCTTGCCATTCCCGACCTGTATTCCGCGTTGACGACCAGCCTGAGATCGAGCCCGTCGATAGCGACGGCGACATCTTCGCTCCTTGCACCCGTCACGACCACAACCGTATCGGCGATACTCGATACAGCGCGCTCTGCGATCCGTCTGACAAGCGGGACGCCATCAAAGGTTGCCAGGAGTTTATGATGGCCCTCGCTGCCGAGGCGGCTCGATGCCCCAGCAGCCAGAAGCACAACCGCAACTCGGCTCCAGGTCCTCGGCTCCGCGACAGGGAGTGTCGTTTCAACATCTGCCGTCGCCGGCTTGCCGTTTTCAGCCTCACCGATCTCCATTCTATCGATATCCGTTATACAGGCCAATCGTCCAAGATGGCTAAAACGCTTTGCGATAAAAAGCTAGATAACAGCATATCTTTCAGCCAGAAAGGCAAGGATCATGGACACGTTAAGTCAACATCGACCGGCGAGCTCGAAAGAGCTTTCGAGGCCGGCTTTATTTGCGATGGCGGCGGCTAGTGGTATCGCCGTGGCGAATATCTACTACAACCAGCCGATGCTCGGGATCATCGAGAACGAATTCCAGCACCAGCCGATCACGGGCTTTATCCCGACGGCCACGCAGCTCGGCTATGCACTCGGCCTCTTTTTTCTGCTTCCCCTCGGAGACCTCGTGCATCGGCGCAAGCTGATCATCGGCCAGTTCATCGTTCTCTCGGTCGCGCTTGCACTGGCCGCCATCGCGCCTACCGCCTGGTCGCTCGTGCTGGCCTCACTCGTCGTCGGCGCCAGCTCTACGGTCGCCCAGCAAATCGTTCCCTTTGCCGCTTCGCTCGCCTCGCCTGAGAAGCGTGGCTCGACGATCGGCACGGTCATGGCCGGCGTGCTGTCCGGGATCCTGTTCAGCAGGACGCTATCCGGCTTTGTCGGCGAACATGCGGGATGGCGGGAAATGTTCTGGATCGGTGTACCCCTGGCGCTTGCCGCGGCAGCCCTGATGTACTTCGCGCTGCCTCACCATCGTCCGACCTCGCGCATGGCCTACCATAATGCCATCAAGTCGCTTGCCCATCTGTGGAAGCGGGAACGTGCGCTTCGGACGGCGGCACTGATGCAGGCCTCGCTCTTCGGTTCGTTCACGGCTTTCTGGACGATCCTGGCGCTCTACCTGCAGACGCCGCGCTTCAACCTCGGCGCCGATGTCGCCGGCCTCTTCGGCATCGTCGGCGCAGCCGGCATTTTCGCCGCACCGCTTGCCGGCAAGATCGCCGACCGCCGTGGACCGCATTTCGTCGTCTGGATGGGCGCTCTACTGACGCTGGTCGCCTGGGTGATCTTCGGTCTGTGGGCCTCGCTCATCGCTCTGATCATCGGTGTCGTTATTCTTGATTTCGGCATCCAGAGCGCGCTCGTATCGAACCAGCATATTGTCTACGCGCTGGACGCCGAGGCTCGCAGCCGACTGAACACGATCTTCATGACCTCGATGTTCCTTGGCGGCGCGATCGGCGCGGCGCTGGCGACGGCAGCTTGGGGCTATGGTGGCTGGATCGGCGTAAGCGGTCTTGGCGCCCTGCTTGCGGTCGTCGCCTTGGCTATTCGCGCCGCCGAGCAGCGCACCCGCTCGACTGCGGCTGCCCGGGTTCGATAGGGGATCGCCATGAAGCGGCTGCGCATTCGGATCGTCGGCGGATCGCTTGCAGGCCTGTTTGCCGGCATCCTGCTCCAGCGCGACGGCCACGACGTTAAAATCTACGAACGCTCTTCGTCCGGCTTGGCCGGACGGGGAGCAGGCCTTGTCGGACAGCACGATCTCTTCAGGATCCTGCGCGCCATCGGTTGCGAGCATGTCGCTCGAGTCGGCGTGGTCGCTCACGAACGGATCTACTTCAACCGGGATGGAAGTGTTGGCGAGACGTTCCGGACGCCGCAGACCCAGATTTCCTGGGACTTCCTCTATTCGACCGTCGCATCGCATATGGCCGCCGAGAGTTATTTGATCGGACAGCCGGTGACCGGCGTGATCGAGACCCTCGACGCCGCTCAGATCATCTTCGCCAATGATCGACGTGAAGACGCCGATCTCGTCATAGGTGCCGACGGCCTCGGCTCGGTCGTTCGTCCTCTCCTCAACGGGGATGCGTCCAATCGCTTCGCCGGGTACGTGGCCTGGCGGGGTCTCATTCCAGAGCCTGCACTGCCACAGGAAGCAACAATCCTGCTCGATCGCTTCGCTTTCTATGTCGCAAGCGGAATCCATGTTCTCGGCTATCTCGTGCCTGGCCCCCATGGCGAGACAGGATATGGCGAGCGTCGCTACAACTGGGTCTGGTATCGTCCGGTCGCGGCTGGCGACCTTCAAAACCTATTCACCGGCTCCGATGGGCGGACGTTCGACTATTCGCTGCCGCGCGGCGCGCTGTCAGACGAGCGTATTCGAATGCTGCAGGCCGACGCAGCTTCAACGCTGCCGCCGCCGTTCGTGAGGGCGATCGAATCGGAACCTCAGCCTTCCATCCAGGGAATCTTCGATTTCGAAGCAGCGAGAATGATCTCCGCCCATACGGTCCTCATCGGTGACGCCGCCTTCGTCGTTCGACCCCATACCGCCATGGGCGTCTCGAAGGCGGCCGGCGACGCTCTCGCACTGCGGAATGCACTGCTCGTTTCCGATGGCCTGTCGGAAGCGCTCGATCGCTATGAGCAGGAGCGGCTGCCTGTCGGAAAATACATCGCGGACTATGGCAAGCGGCTCGGCGCGTCCGCCCTCTGAGTCGGAGGCGTTCAATCCGGCCGGCTGCATCAACGATGGCCGCATGTCGATATCTTCATAGACATGGAGCAACCATTCGAACGAAACGACCGCCCAGGGGCGGCTGGGCGGTCTGGCGGAGCTTATCCGCAGGCTTCGGCGAGGGGAAACCGAAGCGGAAACTGGTAGCGGGGAGGGGACGCTGCCCACCTTGGTCGAGGTGACGATTGACGGTAGCAACTCATCCAATAGCTGCAAATCATACAGTGGTTTGGTCGCGGTAACACCTTCGCATGTCGCCGCTCCAAAGATGGAGATCGGCAGGCGAAACGTCCACGGAACGGAGAAACGGACAATACGGATAGATCGGCTTTCTCTACAACAGCTTCAGAAAGCCGGCTGCTTGCGGATCATTCGGCAGGATGTCGTCGCGACTGCCCCGTTCCCGAGCAGATCGAGGCGCCGGGGGAAAGGGAATGACGGTGAAAGAAGAAGGCGCACCGATGCATCTGACATATCACATTAGCCGGCACGACGGCGGTTGGGCTTATAGGCTGGGCGAAGTCTGGTCAGAATCCTATCCGGACCACGCGGCGGCACGCGCGGCAGCCCATCGGGCGGCCCGCCGCCAACAAGTTGAGGGCCGCGACGCCGAGATCCTCTTCCAGTCGGAGGACGGCTCCTGGCACCGGGAGCATGTCGAAGCAGGCGATCGTCCAGACGTCGATGTTGCCGACGAGTAGCACCTGAGAGCGGCGCCTATTCCCACCCTCCGCATGCGCCTGGGTGAACCGCCGCAGGCGGCAGTCCATTAACCTGACGGCGACACCTGCCGGTCCCTGAAGCAACTGCAGCGCTGTGCGATGTCGCACGGCGCGATGAATTAGCATGTCACCTCACATCAGGAGAAAGTTATGAACCATAGAGTTTTGCTCACCGGCTGCTGGGGCCGACCGCGGAGGGCCGCCGGCCTCGCTTTGAACCTCAGCCTGTTCATTCTCTGCTCGATCCTCGCTTTCACTGCGCTGGGCGGATATGCGTTGGCCGCCGCTCCCAAGGTCGGCACGCAAGCGCCAGGCTTCTATCGGATGGCGCTCGGCAGTTTTGAAATCACAGCCCTGTCCGACGGCACCCATGCGTTCCCGGTCCACAAGGTCCTCACAAAAACATCGACAACCAATGGCCAGAGCATCCCGCTTGACCAGTCCTCGCCGGGAGAGGCTGACGCGCTGCTTGCCGAAAGCAATCTCGCCGTTCCGGTCGCGGGATCGATCAACGCATTCCTGATCAACACCGGATCGAAGCTCATCCTGGTCGACAGTGGTGCAGGCAGCCTCTACGGCGATTGCTGTGGCCACCTCATCGACAACCTTCGGGCCGCTGGTTACGCGCCCGATCAGGTCGATGAGATCTATCTAACCCATCTGCATGCCGATCACGTCGGCGGCGTGGCACCGAACGGCAAGATGGCCTTTCCGAATGCCGTCGTCAGGGTGAGCCAGGTCGATGCTGACTACTGGCTGAAGGACGTCAATGAAGCAGCAGCCCCGGAGCTCCTGAAATCGATGTTCGAGGGCGACAAGGCATCACTGAAACCCTATGTCGACGCCGGTCGTTTCAAGCCGTTCTCCTACGGCGACGAACTTTCTCCCGGCATCCGGCCGATCGCCAGCCGCGGACACACACCCGGCCATAGCTTCTTCGAGGTCGAAAGCAACGGCGCCAAATTGCTTTTGTGGGGTGATGTCGTTCATGTCGGCGCCGTGCAGTTCCCTGACCCCGCTGTGACGGTTGCCTATGACAGCGATGCCGAAATGGCCGAGAGTGAGCGGCTTGCCATCTTCGCCGACGCAGCACAGAAGGGCTACTGGATCGGCGCGGCCCATATCTCCTTCCCAGGCCTCGGCCATGTGAAGGCGAAGGACGGACATTTCTTCTGGATCCCTGCCAATTACAACGCTGATCCGGCGCCGGCAAACTGAAGGCATTCTTCTGTGCGTCGACCGAAGAGCGTCGGCGGGATGGTGATGAAACAAGGCGGGGTGTCGTTGGATCACGGCACCCCGCTTTTGCGTCCGGCGGGTCCGGTTCGGTTGGGGATGCGTCCGGCTGACATCGGGTTTCCAGATGATGTCGCAAAAATTCATTGCACAATCAAACGGTTACGCAATGCGTCATGCAAGCCTCACTTCATGCGGTTGAGGACGATAATACCTTGGTATGATCCGGTAGGACGCATGTGTGCCGGAACCGGATCAGTGTACAATTTCGTGATCAGCGCATCCGCTCCAAGATGACCTCATCGAAAGTTTACAGGGTCACATTGGAGATAGACGATGTCCGCAACCGCCGCCGTTTTCGCCCACAACGCCTCTCCCATCACTTTCAAGAATGTCGCGACGGAAACAGCGGAGGAGGTCTCCTCTCTCCTTCTGTGCGCGATCCGCTGCGTCGAAAAGGATGAGACGATTACCATCGACCTCATCAAGCAGGCTTCGAGCCTGCTGAAACCGTTTGTGATCTCGGTCGAGCCCGCGGAACGCCAGCGCAACTCCGCCGGCGGTCTCGCACCCTGGCAGATCAATCGCGTTAAGGCCTATATCGAGGAGCGCATTTCGCATTCGATCGCCCTTGATGAGCTTGCACAGGTGGCCAAGCTCAGCACCAGTTACTTCTCTGCAGCCTTCAAGGTGACCTTCGGCATTTCCCCCCACAACTATGTCGTCGAACGCCGGGTGGAATTTGCAAAATATCGCATGCTGAACAGCGATGCCCCCCTCTGCGAAATCGCGCTCGATTGCGGGCTCGCCGACCAGGCCCATCTGTCGAGGATCTTCCGGCGCGTGACGGGCACCACGCCGAGTGCCTGGCGCCGCTATATGGCAGGCCCGGAAAGCCGGGCGGTTGCAGCCTGATGGCAGTTTTGACGCAAATCATTGACCAATGCGAATGGATAAACGACTGAATCTCTATTTGAACGTGTTGATTGCCTCATCCGTGAACGAAATTCATAACAGACGGTGTCCTGATTGAAGGATAAAATTGTCCCGCTATGCTTAGTCGAAAGGCATCCTAGGTCGGTGCACATGGAAGAAGCTGAGATGCCGCCAACCAAACTTATAGGAATTGTCGATGATGACGTCGAGTTCTTGGCAGCTCTCGGGAGCCTCGTTCGTTCGCTCGGTTGCAAGGTGGAAAGCTTCAGTTCCGCCGAACTGCTGATCGACCGGGCGAACTTTTTGGACTTTGCCTGCGTCATCAGCGACATCAACATGCCGAAGGTGGACGGCGTCGAACTGATTGACATCCTCCGGCGCAAGGCTGAGGACGTCCCGATCATTCTCATGACGGGGCGGGGCGCCCCGGAACTGGAGGAAAAGGCCTATAGTTGCGGCGCCCGCGGCTTCGTCACGAAACCATTCGGATTCGAAGAGCTCGCCTCGAGCCTGAAGGAAATCGGCGTTCTCGCCGAATGAGGCGTGGTCAGGCCTCGTTCAGCCTGAGGGTCTCGGCCATCTTGACGAGATCGGCCAGCGTGCGAGCATCCATCTTGCGCATTGCCGCGCCGCGGTGGATCTTGACCGTGACTTCGCTCAGGGATAGCCGCCCGGCGATCTGCTTGTTCATCAGTCCCGTCGCGACCAGCGCCATGACTTCCTTTTCGCGGGAGCTGAGTTCCTCGTAGCGGGCTCTCAGTGAGGAGGCTTCGGATTCCTTTAATCGTCGCTGCCGGTCGATTTCCAGTGCTCGCGAAACGGCGTCCAGCATGTCCTGGTCTCGAAAAGGTTTCGGAAGGAAGTCGATGGCGCCGGCCTTCATCGCGCGGACGGTCATCGGGATATCGCCGAAACCCGTCATGAAGATCAACGGAACGGACTTCTCGCTCCTTGCGAGTTGGTCCTGGAAGTCGAGACCGCTGAAGCCGGGAAGACGCACGTCCACGAGTGCGCAGGAGGGGCCATCCGATTCCGTGAAGACCGAGAAATTCGGAACCGTCTCATGCAGCACGGTTTTCAGGCCGACGGACCGAAGTAGGCTGTCGAGCGAAAGACGAAGGTCGTGGTCATCATCAATGACGTGCACAGTTGGTGTCGTATTCATATCCAAACCGGGTTGAGACGCAGGCCGGTTCTTCCGACATATCGCCCTGTGTGTTTTTCGTCACCTATCCATTGGTCTGTGCATGCTCCGCCGGCAGGGCGAAGCTGAAACGCGCCCCGAGATGAGGTGTCGATTGGAGCTCGATCCGGCTCCCATGCGCTTCTATGATCGAACGGCAGATGGCAAGACCCATGCCGATGCCCGTTTCCTTGGTCGAGAAGAAGCTCTCGAACAGGCGCTCGCGAACATGAAGATCGATCCCCGGTCCGCTGTCTTCGACGTCCACCATGACATCTGCGCCGTCCCGCCGAGTACGGATGCACAAGGTTCTGTTCCATGCTTGTCCATCCGCCATCGCCTGGGCGGCGTTCAGTGCGAGATTGACAATCACCTGCAGGATCTGCGTCTTGTCGGCCTTCACAGGCGGAAGCGTGGGCGAGAGATCGAGGCGCAGGGTGACCTGACGTTTGGCGAAATCGGTGCGCAGGAGAAGGATCGTTTCCTCGATGACCGAATTGATATCTGTTGGCAGTCGCTCCGACTTCTTGTTGCTCGCCAACGCCCGCATCGTTGCGATGACGTTGGCTGCACGCTTGCCGTTCTTGGTGATGCGTTCAAGGAGAAGTTTGACCTCGGCAATATCGGGCTCGTCGCGGGACAGCCACCGCAAGCCCGCTTCGGCGCTTGCGACGATGGTCCCGAGCGGCTGGTTGACCTCATGGGCGATCGAGGCGGTCATCTCTCCCAGGAGCGAGACACGAGCCGAGCGCGCCAGGTCGCTTTGCAGGCCGTCCTTTGCCTGCTCGAGCGATATCCTTTCGCGAAGGCTCGAGAAGCTGAGATAGATGTCGTCTTGCGCGACCTCGCGCTGGGTTTGCCAGAGATTGAAAGCGACCTGATGCTCGCCTCCGCCCACGATCGTCAGGCTGCCATCGTAGACAATCGCGTTCTGACCTCGAAAAAGCTGGTGGAGGCCTTCCGTGAAGCGTTTCAGCGTATCCTCCGAAAGAATCGATGCAATCGGCGCCTTCGCGATCGCCGCCGGATCTTTGACCTGGAGCAGAACGCAGGCGCTAGGATTGGCTTCCGCAATGAGACAAGCGTTGCCAAGCGCGCAACTGACGTCTTGGTTGAGTTCGAATGCGCCGCTGCGTTTCTCGGTCGCCCGAAGATCCACGATGACCTTCCAGGCATCTTTCGCCGAGAGGCGAAGGATGCCGATCGGCATTGAGTGGAAGAGGCTGCTGTCGCGAGCCAAATCGAGTGACGCGTCGATGCTCATTGCCGCAAAAAGCCAAGCAAGTCCTGGTTCAGCTTGTCTTTGTGGGTGAACAACAGACCGTGCGGAGCACCCTTATAGACCTTGAGTTCGGCCTCCGGCATAAGCTGAATAGCCTGTTCGGCGGTGGCCTTGAACGGGACAAATGCGTCGTCTTCGCCATGGATGATCAGCACGGGAACATCGAACCGCTCGATATCCTGCCGGTAATCGGTGGCAGCGCAGGCGGTGATCGCATCATGTGCCGCCTTCAGCGAGCCTTGCATGGCGATCTGGTGCAACTGGATCATGCTTCCTTCGGAGACCGTCGAGCCATCACGATCCGCTCCGAAAAACAGCCGGGCAAAACCACGCATGAACTCAGCCCGATCTGCCCTCAGGCCGGCACGGACGCCTTCAAAGACAGACTCCGGAACGCCGCATGGATAGTCGTCGCTTTGTGCGAGTTTTGGGGTCGTTGCGCCAATGAGGACGATGCGGGCAACCCGGCCCGTGCCATGTCGGCCGATATAGCGCGCGATTTCGCCGCCGCCCATCGCGTAGCCAACCAGCGTGACCTCTGTCAGATCGAGCGCCCGAATGAGCTCATCGAGATCGTCGGCGAACGTGTCGTGGTCATAGCCGTGCCAAGGCTGATCCGACCTGCCGAAGCCGCGTCGATCATGGGCGATGACGCGATAGCCGTTCGATGCGAGAAACATCATCTGATTTTCCCACATATCGCTGCTGAGCGGCCAACCGTGACTGAAAAAAACCACCGGCCCGGCACCCCAATCCTTGTAGTAAAGACGCGTATCATCGCGGACAGTCAAGATCGGCATCCGTCTAACTCCGTTGAAAGGACTGTGGTTTTTTGAATTTTCCGAAAGCTATCACAGCGATTTCGGTCGCGCCATAGGTGGAATTTACAAGACGCAGTTATGAGGCAAAGAAGGAGCCTTTCGTTCAAAAGCGCTCGTGTTTTTTCGAATTACTGCTGCATCATTTGACGGAACGAAGGGAACGCAAGGAAGTTGGCGCCATCACACACAATGGACGATCGCACTGACGACGAGGTTGAGACCTGAGGCGCGGAACGCCTGGCTTTCGAATGACCGGTCGCGGATCTCGCCGCTCAGTTGGGAGCATATCAACCTTACCGGCATCTACACCTGGGATGCCGAACATCAGATGCTGAACGGATTTCGATCGCTCCGCCTGCCAGCCGGGCTGCGGCGGGTCGCATAAGTTCTCATTCCGTTCGCCCTTAGACCAGATGAGCGATTTTTGGCGGCCAAGCCGCTAGGTTTTCATTGTTGAGCCAATTTTGGTTTTGAAAGGAAAAGCCATGGAGAGAATAGTCTAGGGGTACGAAAGTACGAAGACGGCTAACCCCCTGCGTCACGTCGAGGCGACGATTACGTTAAGCTGAAACCCGAAGCTAGCCCCCACCGCCCCATCACCATTTGCTTCGTAAAGCGGCGACGGGCTATGAATTCCTCGAAACAATCGGCCGATCGATTCTGCGAGGCATTTATGGACGATTCAAGGGAGCCAAAAAAATCGCTGCTCGCAAGGCTCTTTTGGATCTTAGTAGCTGTCTGGCTTTTGCTTGGCCTTGTTTCGTCGTTTGTCTTGGTGATCGGGTTAAATTTCATACCGTCCACCGAGTGGGCCGCGGCGACGCATCACCTGCGCATGATCTTGGGCCTCGTGTCCGCCCCTCTTCTTGTCTGGGTCGTTTGGAAAGGTGGCAAAAAAGCTAAAGCGAGCGAAGTGAAACGTATTTTCGTAGTCTCATGCAGCCCGTTTTTTGGTTACTTTCTGGGAGGCAATATTCTCTTCATTTGGCCGTTACTGCTCCCGCTGATCGCAGGCCATGAAGTTGCGCTCCCGTTTACCGTACTGCGAGCAACCGATATCGGTGTAAAGTACTGCCATTCGCCAGTCATATTGGCAGACATGCCTTTTTTTGCCGATGGAGTTTGCCACGTCCCCGAGAGCATTAGAACTAGCCTGTCACCGGGAAGCCGCATCGTCGTACGAGGTTGGGGAACGCGTCTCGGGCTGTACGCGCATGACTTGAGCCTGGCGGACTGAACGGACATCGCTTCTAGTCAAAGGTCTCGCTGGCTTTCGACTCCCGCCGCGCCATCATCATTTGCTGTTCAGGCTTGGCACGAAAGCACCGGCGTATTACCTTCTCCCTCACGCAGTTCGGGGGACACGCACGCGCATTGATGTACGAAGCACTCTGGATAGTTTCTATCGCCGCATTCCCGTTGATCCTCTTCGGCCTGCGGGTTCGTGAGATCTACTTTTCGAACATATGGAGGCCCGCAACTGCGAAGATCACAGCTTGCTACCCAGCCACTATCGTCGATGTTGATAGCTTGTTCGTTGATATGGAGTTTGTTCTCGACGGTGTTCCCTACCGCAAGACCGAGATCAACACGCATCAGATGCGCCGGGATGGCTTTGAACCTGGGTCTCTTGTTGCAGTATTCGTCAATCCGAATGACGCCGGTCAGGTCGTCTTAGACAAGCGCGACACTAACTTCCTGGATGCTTGGGCGAGGTCTTTTGTCACGCGATTTTTGTCGACTTCATCTCGCACCACGCGTCATTAGTTTCGAGCTCGCAATTGTTTGGTGAGAAAGATGGGCGGGGATTTTTCAATGAATCGAGGCGACCGCGCCGACACCGGCTTCGTTGGCTGCTCGAAGGATCGCACTTCTCAGCTCGTCGCTGCTGGCTTTCCCGATCATAACGTCGAGACACGCTTTCACCGCGGTCAGAAATTCCTCGCCATCATCTGATGGCCACTCCTTGATCAAAGCGTTGGCAGCCTCAAGAGCGGTTCGAACTATCAGTCGGCGGCCTGGATCCTCGAAGATGAGGATGACTTGATCAAATTCGGTCGACATGTCGATTTTCATAACGCAGTAACTCCAAAAGACGCCTAGCTAACCCGTTTCGCGCGAAAAGCTAAACGTGAGGGTGCAGACTGTCGCGCGAAAACCGCGTGACATGTGCCAACGGTCACACCGTCACGCTCTTGGCCTGATCCAGGATTACGTCGATGAACTCGGCGCTATCCATCACCGTCGAAACGACGCCGTTCTCATGGATGAAAATCACGAGCCAATGCGTGCTGTCGATCTGCACAACAATATGAAACCAGTTCATGGATGTCCTCCTGTCTGCGAGGAGAACAGCACGACGCCGGCAGAAGGGCTAACCCTCACATGTGAGGGCGGTCATCAAATCACCACGGAAGATCTGGTTTCGCATCAGGTTTTTGGATCTTTGCGCGGTCTGTTTCCCAAATTTCAAACGCGTGTTCAGTCGCAAACGGCGTGTTACTCGTAAAATGGCTGTCGATCCGCAGTGGCATGCCATCCACAAGCGAGATGATGACCCTCGTTTCCGCGGTTCGATAGCCGCGCCGCCATTGCGCATCGATACGAATTGCAGGCATTCCATTGTAGTTAGCATTCGTCTGGTTGTGGCAGTTCCTAAACACGGGACCGACATCGGTAACGGTGTTGCGACCTTCCCGCCGCAATATCGACCACCCCAAACCCGGAGTCAGAATGTACGCGTAGCGACCTGCATAACGAGCCTCAAACGCTAAATTGGCTTCTCCGTTTGGCAGCGCCTCAAAATCCCGCACTGAATATCGGCTGCTGTTGTATCCGCGCTGGATCGCGCGATTAACCACGCTGCATGAAGAATCCTCACCAGCCAATGGTTCGTCGACACCATGCGATCGACGGTCTTCTATGACTTGAGCAAATGCTGAAAGCTGCTCTCCGCGCACAGGGCCGGCATGCAACGCGATAAGAAGCAAATTTGCGGCAATCAAAGGCTTCAACGGGAATCTCCAGCACCGGAATACGGGGTCACAGGGAGTTTAGTCACCACAGGTTACGAAACACTGGAGCGCACTTGCAAAAGGCCCGATCCCTCTGCTGACCGGGCCTCCCCGTTGTCACCGCGTCGGGGCGGAGCGTGGCGGCGGGTCGAATACGCGCATCATCGTTTATCGTCAATCCGGGCCGCTCTTTTGGGCGGCCTTTTCGTTATCCGCATGCCGGGGCGGGAGCACTGGTTGAAATGGGATTGAAAGGGCAGGGGCTTAATGACTTCGAATGACGATATCCTTCGCGCTCTCGGCCGCGTTGAGGAGGGGGTAAAGCGAATTCGGGAAGACTTCCAGGAGGAGAAGCATAACGCCCACGAAAGCAGGGCGGTCATCCATGCCAGGCTCGATAGCCAGGCCAAGCAGATCGGTCACCTCGACACCACAGTCGCAATTAGTGGCGGTGTCGACGCCCAGATACGAGAGGAGATCAAAGCCCTCAAGGAAACCGTGGACAGGAACCATGCGTCTGTTCAGCCGGCCCTTGAGGAGTGGAAACGCATGAAGACGCTCGGGGTAGGGATATCAGGTCTGATAGCCTTCGCCGGTCTGACGATCGGGGGCATCATAGCCTACGTGGGGGATGGCGCTGTGGCTGCCGTTCGGCATTGGCTGAAGATTAACTAGTCGCGCTCCGCAGCCGCGGCACGAACTGGTGGCGTTCCTGGCAGCATTCACTGCCCAGGTCCTAAACCCCGCGATCGACCAGATCTGTACAATCATAATTGCCCAGCTTGCGGGAACAGTCGTGTGCTTTCTGTTCGGCAAGCTACTTTTGTCTGTTCAAAAGACGAAGCCGGAGCTGTCTCTCAAGCGCCTTGAGGCAAGAGTGTTGTTCCGTAGCATTGCCGCCGCCCTTGGCGGCCTCGTCGTGTTTGACGGGGTTTTGTTTTTATTCCCTGATGCTGGCAAGTGCGACCATTTCACGGGGTACATGGCAGACAAATGCGCCGCTCAGGAACTGTTCTTCGGAATCCATGATGCTCCACTGATGACTTATCTCGCGGTTCTTCTCGGCGTTCCTTTTCTCGCTTCCCTTGTTGTATTCGCTTGGGTGCAGTTCAAGACCGCCGGCACTCCAAAAAGGGCCGAACCGAGCTCCGAAAATAATGCTGGCGGTTGAGATCAAGTGGGCCCAAATGCAGCTATCAAGCTTTTGTGCCGACAATCAGATCAAGGTCAATCAGTTGCCCCAGCCAATTTCAAATCGATCAAATCGAACCTCGCTCATCGGCTGGTTGGAAGGGTCTAGTCTTACCGAACGAAGAACGAGACGAAGCTCAGCGGAATAATATTGTTCGAAAATTATCGGAGGCAATCCGGTCAATTCAAGGCGGCTATTAATGGCCCAAACTTTGTACGAACAACCTGCAATGGTTTCCTCTCCCCAGCCGTCGAACCTAATAAAAGTAGTACCTGAAACGGACTCTTGGCCATTGAGGAAAAGCGTAGTGTCAGACTGCCAATTCTTCTTCTGTGGTAGATCGTCCAACGCAATCGCATTCGCGTATTTCAATTCTTGCTTGGTGGCACCAACTCTCTTTTCGACGAGCAAGGGATGCAGATATACAGCCGACACCGGCTGCAGCGAGTGGTTGCTCTCCATCAGTCGTTGTTCGGTGAGGCCTGGACCGTTCGGCTTGTAGAATACGGAATAGAAAGGCACTTTTCTGGTCAGCAGCACGCCCTGTTTGGTCTCATTGGCGGTTAAGCAATTGCTAAAGGCTGGCGCTGCCAATGTCATTCCAACCAGTAGCGACAAACTTCTTAACACGATCGACATTCCTGATCTTCCCCACCGAATCCGCGACCATGGTGCTCGGCGAAATTACTCCATCTTAGTCAAGCGGTCCCATCCACTTCACCGTCTTCGTCCAGATCATGCACCGGCAGATACGTGTTCTGCTCCATCCACTCACGCACGATGAGCCGAACGGTATCATTGCGCGTCTTGCCGAACTCGTTAGACAGATCCCGAAGAGCCTCTTCCATGTCATCGTCGAAGGCGATCGATCCGGAGTTGCGCAATAGCAATGCGGCGCGGCGCAGCATTATCTGAAGATCTGCTCGCGAAATATCCGTGATGCGATTGGCAGCGTCTTCGAGCCGATCTGCGGTGTCAGGGGTTTTCATATGTCGCCGCTCACCGTTTCTCTTTCCTCATTCATGTCCCCGCCCGCGGTACGTCTGCGGGATTCCCGCCGCTTCATGGCATTGCGCAAGCACCTCCAGCCATGCAGCCAGGCCCGTCGGCACTTCAGCATTCCCGGCTTCCATCGCTTCCACCCACGACAGATCGCATTGCAACGCGCTGGCAAGGTTTATTGGCGTCCAGCGGATGTGCAGAAGGCATTCGGTGAAACGAGCAGGGGTCATGGTGGGCTCCAATTCGTGCTTCAGGCAGGACGTGACACATTCCACTACTATTCGCCGGCCAAGTGCGGATCTGCAAGCCCGTCCAAAAGTGTGAGTCCGTCGTATCCGGCAAGAGGGGCGTCAAGGTAGTGCTCCCAGCACCACCAGCGCGTCTCCTGCACCTTACCGGCAGAGAAGCCAAATCCTCCCCACTTCCCGCATTCAGGGACACAGCAATAGTGCTCGACGATGACGTTGGCGCCCGGCGCCGTTGAATGCCCTTCGATACTCACGCCGCGTCCCCTCCGGCGTTATAACAGGCTTGGCTGATCGGGTTCGCCGGCTTTGCTGATGATGCTCGATCCATAGGCCTCTCGCGATGTCACCATGATCGCATCGTCTGGCAGCGGCCGCGCGAGAGCCTTGGCCTCTTCCCACGGCGCGCGCATCCAGACGTCGACCTCCTCCTGCGTCAGCAGCAGGACCGGCATTGCCTTCTGATGAATGGGCTTAACCACCGCATTCGGCTCCGTCGTCAGAAACGCATAGAGGTCGTCGGTCGTGAGACCGTCCTTGACCTTCCGTACGCTCTGCCACTGTGGAACATGCACGCCCGCGAAAAACATCAGCGGCTTGCTCTCGTCACGCGCGAACCATGCGTTCGGTGTGGCACCGCCTTCCGGCTTGCTTGCAGGGTCCGGCTCGGCGAAGCTCGTTACCGGCACGACACATCGGTTTTCGACGCCGAACGGCGTTGGTGCAGCGATCGCAG
>NZ_AJWE01000057.1:0-29098 GCF_000281145.1 Rhizobium sp. CF142
GGCTCGCCGCCGCTGCCGTCAGCAAAGCCGAAATAACCCTTGCGCTTGCCGGCCTTGGTGATTTCGGCGCCGATCTTGCCGAATTCTTCCCAGGTCGTCTTGTTGGTCGGCACGTCAATGCCGGCCTCCTGGAAGGCGACGGTGTTGATGACGGTCGCCGCCGAATTGGCGCCAAGGCTGACGCCGTACAAGTGGCCATCGACCTTGCCGCCTTCGATCTGCGCCGGATCGAAATCATCGATCTGCAGCTTCGACGGCATATAGGATTCCAGCGGGGCGAGAGCGCCACGCCGGGCATATTCAACGATATAGCGGTAGTCCATCTGGATAACGTCGGGTGCGTTGCGGCCAGCCACCTGCGTGGCGAGACGCGGCCAGTAATCGGCCCATCCGAGGAATTCGCCGGTGATCGAAACACCGCTGTTCTTCGCCTTGAAAAGGTCGGAGACCTTGTTGGTGCGGTCAGCGCGCGGCTGAGAGCCCCACCAGATGAGGCGCAAGCGGTTTTCCTGTGCGAAAGCGCTGTTTCCGAGCGCCGAAAGCGAAAGGAGCGTTGCTCCGCCCGCCATGAAATTACGTCTGCTTACACGAAAAGTCATATTGGTTTTCCTCCTCCCAATAGAAAGCGCCTCCACACGCTTCCTAACTAGCTATCTTGCAACAAATAACTAATTGGTTACAAGCTATGTTCAAAGCCTCCGGGCTGTCAAGCGGTGTTGGTGGCCCGGTTGCGTTTGCAAATTCGGGTTTTTACATTCTTCCGCTTAAGCCTTATGAGCGCAACATGGGAAAATAGGGGAAATCTGATGAACGACACCGGGGAGAGCGCAAAAAAGAAAATCAAGCGCCCGTCCGCCGAGCGAACCGCCCAACGCGACCCAGAACGTACCCGTGCGGCCATTCTTGAAGCCGCGACGCGGGAATTTGCCGAAAACGGCATGGGTGGCGCGCGTGTCGATTCCATCGCCGAGCGCGCCGGCACCAACAAGCGCATGCTCTACCACTATTTCGGCGACAAGGAGCAGCTTTATCTTCGTGTACTCGAGGAAGCCTATGTCAGCATCCGCACCGCCGAACGCGCACTGAACATCGGCACCCGCAGCCCCGAGGAAGGCATTGGGGAACTCGCCCTTTTCACCTGGCGCTACTTCCTACAGCATCCGGAGTTCCTCAGCCTGCTCGGCACGGAAAACCTGCACCGCGCCCGCTGGCTGCGCCAGTCCGTGCGGCTCAAGGAGCTGCATTCGCATCTGATCGGCGAGCTTTCGCAGGTGCTGGAAGAAGGTAAGAAGGCGGGTGTCTTCATCGAGACCGCCGACCCGCTGCATGTCTATCTGACAATCGCCTCGCTCGGCTATTTCTACCTCTCCAACCAGTACACGCTTTCGACGATCTTCGGCCGCGATCTCATTACGCCTGCCAATCTCGAAGCCTGGGAACGACATATCGTTCACGTCACGCTCGCCTCGATAAAGAGCTGATTTTCAAAAAACCGAATTGGCTATTGACAGCAATATTCCTCTTCTGCCATCAAGTAACTGTTTAGTTACCGGCTCGGGAGGGTCGGGCCCGACTGCCCGCTCCCGACGCATAAAAGCTTCCAGGGAGGGAAAAATGGCACGTTTGGGGATCATTTTGCACGGCGTTACCGGCCGTATGGGCTACAACCAGCACCTCGTTCGTTCGATTCTCGCCTTCCGCGATCAAGGCGGCATCACGCTGAAATCAGGCGAAAAGCTGGAAATCGATCCAATCATCGTCGGCCGCAATGGCGCGAAGATGGAGGAGCTTGCCCGCAAGCACAACATCAAGCGCTGGTCGACCGATCTGGATGCTGCGCTCGCCAATCCCGATGATGCCATCTTCTTCGACGCCGGCACGACGCTGATGCGCGCCGAACTGCTTTCCAAGGCGCTCGACGCCGGCAAGCATGTCTATTGCGAAAAGCCGATTTCCGACGACCTACAGGTGGCGATCGACCTCGCCCGCAAGGCCCGCGCCTCCGGGCTCAAGCACGGCGTGGTGCAGGACAAGCTGTTCCTGCCCGGCCTGCGCAAGCTGGCGCTGCTACGCGATTCCGGCTTCTTCGGCAAAATCCTCTCGGTGCGCGGCGAATTCGGCTACTGGGTCTTCGAAGGCGACTGGGGCGTTCCGGCCCAGCGCCCGTCCTGGAACTACCGCAAGGCCGATGGCGGCGGCATCATTCTCGATATGCTGTGCCACTGGCGCTATGTGCTCGATAATCTCTTCGGTGAGGTGAAGGCCGTTTCGTGCCTCGGTGCCACCCATATTCCCAGCCGTATCGATGAACAGGGCAAGCCCTATAACTGCGACACCGATGATGCCGCCTATGCGACCTTCGAGCTGGAAGGCGGCGCGATCGCGCAGATCAATTCTTCCTGGGCCGTTCGTGTTCGCCGTGACGACCTCGTGACCTTCCAGGTGGACGGCACGCATGGCTCGGCCGTTGCCGGCCTCACCAAATGCTGGAGCCAGCACCGCGTCAACACGCCGAAGCCGGTCTGGAATCCTGACCAGCCGCAGACCATCGACTTCTACAAGACCTGGGACGAAGTGCCGGATACGCAGGGCTTCGACAACGGCTTCAAGGCGCAGTGGGAAATGTTCATCCGCCATGTCGTTGAAGATGCTCCCTGGCCCTACGGCCTGGAAGCCGGCGCCAAGGGCGTGCAACTGGCCGAACTCGGCCTGAAATCCTGGGCCGAGCGCCGCTGGCTCGATGTTCCCACCCTGGAGTTCTGAGCCGTGACGACGATCAATCTTCCCCTCGACGGCAAGATCGCTCCTTATACGCTGACCGGCACGCCGATCGAACTCAAGAAGCGGGACGCCAAGAGCTTCCCGCGCATCGCCTTTGCCGCCGCCCATGTGGTCGCCGATCCGCTCGCCGACAATGATCCCTGGCTGACACCGGCGATCGACTGGGAACGGACGCTTGCATTCCGCCATCGGCTTTGGGATCTCGGCCTCGGCGTTGCCGAAGCGATGGATACGGCGCAGCGCGGCATGGGTCTCGGCTGGCCGGAAGCGCGCGAGCTGATCCGCCGCGCGCTTGCCGAAGCAGCCGGACGCAAGGACGCGCTAATTGCCTGCGGTGCCGGTACCGACCATCTGACGCCCGGCCCAGACGTGACCGTCGATACAATCATTCGGGCCTATGAAGAGCAGATCGAAACGGTGGAAGCTGCCGGCGGTCGCATCATCCTGATGGCGAGCCGGGCGCTGGCCGCCGCCGCCAAGGGGCCGGACGACTATGTCAGGGTCTATGACCGGATCCTTCGCCAGGTAAAAGAACCCGTCGTCATCCATTGGCTCGGTGAAATGTTCGACCCGGCGCTTCAGGGATATTGGGGCAATGGCGACCATCTGAAGGCAATGGAAACCTGCCTGCAGGTGATCGAAGCCAATGCTGCGAAGGTTGACGGTATCAAGATTTCGCTTCTTTCCAAGGAGAAGGAAGTGACGATGCGCCGGCAGCTGCCGAAGGGCGTGCGCATGTACACCGGCGATGACTTCAACTACGCCGAACTGATCGCCGGCGACGAGCAGGGCCATTCGGATGCGTTACTCGGCATTTTCGACGCCATCGCGCCGGCCGCTTCTGCGGCCCTCGATGCGCTCGGCCGCAAGAGCAACCACGAATTCTTCGATCTGCTTGAGCCAACCGTTCCGCTGTCGCGGCACATCTTCAAAGCGCCGACCCGCTTCTACAAAACCGGCGTCGTCTTCCTCGCCTATCTCAACGGGTTGCAGGATCATTTCACGATGATCGGCGGCCAGCAGAGCACGCGCTCGCTGACACATCTGGCGGAGCTTTTCCGCCTCGCCGACAAGGCCCGCGTGCTTGCCGATCCGGAGCTCGCGACTGATCGCATGAAGCAGGTGCTTGCCGTTCACGGCGTTCATTGAGCGCCGGCATGGCAATGGGAGGGGAATGACATGCAGGTCGAAGGACTTTCGATCAACCTTGCGACGATCCGCGAGCAATGCGGCTTTGCCGAAGCCGTCGATATCTGCCTGAAGCATGGCATCACTTCGATCGCGCCCTGGCGCGATCAGGTCGCCAAGGCCGGCCTCGACGAGGCAGTGCGCATCGTCAAGTCGAACGGTATCAAGCTGACCGGGCTCTGCCGCGGCGGCTTCTTTCCTGCGTCAAACGCAGCTGACCGGCAGAAGAACCTCGACTACAACAGACGCGCCATCGACGAGGCGGCAGCGTTTTCAGCCGATTGCCTCGTGCTTGTCGTCGGCGGTTTGCCTGATAGTTCGAAGGATATCGTTGCGGCCCGCCAGATGGTGTTCGACGGCATTGCCGCCGTGCTGCCGCATGCGCAGGCCTCGGGCGTGAAGCTCGCGATCGAGCCGTTGCATCCGATGTATGCGGCCGACCGGGCCTGCGTGAACACGCTTGGCCAGGCGCTCGATATATGCGAGCAACTCGGCGAGGATGTCGGCGTCGCCGTCGATGTCTATCACGTCTGGTGGGATCCCGATCTTGCCAACCAGATTGCCCGCGCCGGACGGATGAAGCGCATCTTTGCCCATCACATCTGCGACTGGCTGGTGCCGACCAAGGACATGTTGCTCGACCGCGGCATGATGGGCGATGGCGTTATCGATCTCAAGGGCATAAGACGAATGGTGGAAGCCGCCGGCTTCTTCGGCGCGCAGGAGGTCGAAATCTTCTCGGCTGAGAACTGGTGGAAGCGTCCCGCCGACGAGGTGATCGCCACCTGCGTCGAGCGCTTCAGGAGCTGCTGCCAAATCTAGTTTTAAAATCCAATCGTTTCATCACGTATGAAGGAGGAATCATTCGATGGAGAAACGCCGTTTTGCCCTGATCGGCACCGGTAACCGCGGCACCACGATGTGGGGCAAGGATCTCTTGGCCGGCTGGCGAGAGCATGTCGACCTGACTGCGATTGTCGAGAAGAATTCGCTGCGCGGCGAGCGCGCCCGTACCATGATCGGCAGCAATGCGCCGATTTACGAAAATATCGATTCGATGCTTTCGGAGCAGAAGCCGGATCTGGTGATCGTCTGCACGCCCGACCATACGCATGACGATATCGTCGTGCGGGCGCTGGAATCCGGCATCGACGTCATCACCGAAAAGCCGATGACCACGTCAGTGGAGAAGATTCGCCGGATTCTGGATGCCGAAAAGCGGACCGGCCGCCGGGTCGACGTCTCTTTCAACTATCGCTATGCGCCGACGGCAGCGAAGATCAAGGAACTGCTGAATTCCGGCGAGATCGGCCGTGTCACCTCGGTTGATTTCCACTGGTATCTCAACACCAAGCATGGTGCTGATTATTTTCGCCGCTGGCATGCCTATACGGAAAATTCCGGCAGCCTCTTCGTTCACAAGGCGACACACCATTTCGACCTTCTGAATTGGTATCTGGACAGCGATCCCGATGCCGTGACCTCCTTTGCCGACCTGCAGAACTACGGCCGCAAAGGCCCCTTCCGCGGCCCGCGCTGCAAGCTCTGTCCGCACACGCAGGAATGCGACTACTATCTCGATCTCGAAAAGGATCCCTTCCTCGACACGCTCTATGAGGATCCCTCGAAGATCGACGGCTATTTCCGCGACGGCTGTGTCTTCCGCGAAGACATCGACATTCCCGATACGATGGTCACTTTGATCCGCTACCGAAACAATGTCCATGTCTCCTATTCACTGAACACGTTCCAGCCGATCGAGGGCCATCACCTCGCCTTCAACGGCACCAAGGGCCGTATCGAAATCCGCCAGTATGAAGCACAGCCGTGGGAAGAGCCGAAGGAAGACACGATCCTGCTGATCCGCAGCTTCCCGCATGGCAAGGAGGCCGTCGAGCGCATCACGGTGCCGCATTTCTCCGGCGGCCATTACGGCGGTGACGATCGGATGCGCAACATGATCTTCAAGCCCGACATGCAGGACAAGCTCGCGCAGCGGGCCGGCACACGCGCCGGCGCCATGTCGGTGCTTTGTGGTATTGCGGCGCTGACGAGTTCGCGCACCGGCAAGGTCGTCAATATTTCCGACCTGATGCCGGAGCTTGCCAATGACGGTTCGCCGAACTCGCTAAAGGCATCGTAAGACACCTCAGGCGGTATTTTCCAGGTTTTCGAGGGTGAGCCGATAAAGCAGGGGCTCGCCCTTGATGAAGCGTTCAGCCTCATCCGCTGCCATTTCACCGAGACGAGTACGCTCAAGGCCGACGGCACCAGCGATATGCGGTGTCAGGAAGACGTTTGGCAGATCGTAAAACGCCGACTCCGGTCCCGGTATTTCGGGATCGGTCACATCGATGATGGCGTCGATACGACCGGTCTTCAGCACGTCAAGCAAAGCGTCCTCATCGATCAGCGCGCCGCGCGCGGTATTGATCAGCGTCGCGCCATCCTTCATCAGCGCGAGTTTTACGGCATCGATCATATGGTAGGTGGACGGCAATGATGGCGCGTGGAGGGATATGATATCCGAATGACGCATGAGATCGTCGAGCTCCACCCTGTAGACGCCCATTCCGCGCGCCTGACCGGCATCGATGGTCGGATCGAAGAGCAGTATCTTGTAATCGAAGGGCTTCAGTAGATCGATGACGCGGCGACCGATGCGTGACGCACCGATGATTCCAACCGTGCGGCGATAGTTGCCGATGGCCTCACGCTGTATCGGATGGGTGCGATCGCGATGGCGGTCGCCGACATAGAGGTCGCGGAAACGGAAGACATGTTTGCCGGCAAAGATGATTGCGGCGAGCGTGAATTCGGCGACCGGCACGGCATTGGCCTCGGCCGCGTGGCTGACGACGATGCCGGCCTCGAAAATGCCGGCATCGACAAGGCCCTTCACCGTTCCCGCCGCATGAACGACGAGCTTCAACTTCGGCGCAAGCGCCAGAACTTCGCGGCCGACATAGGGGGCACCCCAGCCTGTGATCAGGATTTCCGCTTCAGACAGCAGACACTTCGCCCGCTCGTCATCGAAGTGTTCGAGCGGTTCGGCATCGATCAGGCGCCCGATGCCGTCCAGCCGGCGAAGGACCGCCTCAGGCAGCACATGCTCCGTGCGGGAAGGCTGCATGGCGAGGACGATGGCAGCACGGCTCATGGCATATGTCCTGGCGCTTCGATGGCGCTGACGGTCACGCCCTTTTCGCTGACCAGCTTCTGGAGCGCAGCGATATCGGGTGCTTTCGGCGGCGTGGTCCATGCCCCCGATACGGCAGCCGGATCGTTCAACGCGAGTACAGCCGTGACCAGAACTGTTTCGCCAGCCGGAATCTCGCCACGCAGCTGGGGCACGAGCGTCTTCGAAACGATCAAGTTGGTATTCGGCAGCGCCTTCTGAGCAAGGCCGTTTCTCTTGATCGACGAGCCCAAGTCGACGATGCCGGTGAAATCCACTTCGCCGATCGCATGAGCCGAGCCTTCGGTCGCCGAAAGCGTGTCCGCATCGAGATCACGTTTGGCAATCGCGAAACCGCCTTCCGCGGTCTGCAGCGCGCGTGGTGTTGTGATGCGGTGAACGCGGATATGCCACGGGGCCGATGGTACGAGCCAGGTTTCGACCTTCACGTCCTTGAAGGCCGACCATCTGGAGTAAAGGATGTTGCCGGCGATCTTCGCTTCTTCATTGGTTTCGCGGACGTGGTAATGCAGGCCGTCATCGCTAAAGGCGAGCGCGGAATCGAAGGCGCCAAGCGCGAAGGCTCGCTCGTCAGCCTCGACGCTGAAGCCGTAGCGGGCAGAATAGGCGAATTTTGCATATTTCTCCGTGCCGAAACGCATCTGCAGGTTTTCCTGACCAGACGAAAGCGCCACGACATCATTGCCGGCACGCATGACCACCATGCCCGGATGACGCTGCGGAACGACCTCGGGGGCTTGTTCAGGCACCTTTTCCTCTGCGGTCCAGAAGGGATGATCCTCAGCAATGGCGAGCGGCAGGAAGGCCTTGAAGGCCCAATAGGGTGAGCCGGCAGAATTATAGCTTTCCGACATCAAGAGGTTCGGATAGCCGAAGCCAATGGAGAGAACGCCATCATGGCTGGCGATCGGCTTGTCCCGCCACCAGCGCAGATGCTCGAGGCAGAGATGCTTGACCTCGCCCCAGGGCAACGCCTCCAGATCGGCGAAGGCGAGCGCCGACCAGAAACCGGCACAGGCGAAACGATAGGTGAGGCTGCGGCCGAAGGGGATTGTCGCGCCATCGGGCGCAAACCAGTGACGGAAATCCTTGGCGAAAAGCACGGCGCGCTCGCGATAACGCTTAGCATAGTCGTCATCGACCAGCTTGGAATAGATCAAGCCATAGAAATGCATGGCGAAGGGAATGTAGTGGTCGATGCGGCGGATATTGCCATCACGGTACCAGCCGTCGCCAATGTAGAAGCCTTCGAGTTCCTCAAGATATTGCTTGGTGAGGCTGCGGTCGAAATCGGCGCCGAGGCGGTCGAGAGCGATATCGACGAAGATCCGGAAGAATTTCCAGTTGTTGTCGGCATAGTCGAACTGTCGAACATGCTTGAAATAGGCGATGATATTGTCGCGAGCGCGCTTGTCGAGCGGCTCCCAAATCTTGTCGGGTACCAGCGCCAGGGCAAAACCGAGGGCGGCGAGCTCCACCATGCGCTGGTCGCGTGCATTGACCGTGCCCCAATATTCGGGATGGGACGGATCGCAGCCATTCGCAAGCCCCTCGGCAAAGCGGTGCCAATGGGCGAAATCATTCTTGCCGGCGCCGAGCGGTGCAAGACCCCAGAGCGGACGGGCGAAACCTTCGAGATCGGCAGCGGCCCGGTCGAAATGAGCGCCGGCGCCATCGAGGCGAACACGGGCATTGCCATCAGAGAAGAAGGGCAGCAGCGGATTGAAGAGATCGTTGACAGCGCGGATCATATCGGTGCGCGTCTTCAACGGATTGCCTGCAAGCGGATTGGCGCTGGCGGGATCATAGGTCATCGGCATCACTCACAGCTTGTCGGTATCAGGAACAGTGCCTCCGGCAACGGGAACGACCGCCTGGCAGATATGGCGGGCGGGAGCGGTCCTGTCGCGGTAGCGGGAGATCAGGAGGGAGACGGCCTCGCGGCCAAGCGCTGCGCGATCAACGCGCATGGTGGAAAGCCTGGGATTGGTCATGACGGCGCAGGGCAGGTCATCGAAGCCGACGATCGCAAAATCGTCGGGAACGCGAAGGCCTGCTTCGGTGACAGCTTCGAGCACGCCGACGGCAATGAAATCATTCATGCAGAAGGCCGCCGTATATCCGGGATCTTCTGCGAGCATCGCGACCGTGCGCTCATGCGCCTCGCGGCTGGCGCTGCCCTGGAAGGTGAGCGGAACGAGCCGGCCTTCGGCACCGGGAACCGCGGCAATCGCCGCCTCGAAGCCTCGCACACGTTCGCGGATCGTGTGGCGATGCGAGCCGGTGAGATGCAGGATACGGCGATGACCGGCTTTCGTTAGCCGGCTCGTCGCCTCGTAGGCGCCGAAGAAATTGGAGGGCGAGACGCCATCGAGGCGCAGGCGCGGATCGGTACCGTTGACGAGAACGGTCGGTGTTCCCGTCTCCTCCAGCCAGGCCCGCAACGTATCGCTCGGATCGATGCCGACGAGGAAAAGCCCTTCGGCTTCCGCCGTCTGCATATACTCGCCGACGACATCAGGCGTGGTGCGGTCCTCCCGCACGAGCCGCACTTCGAAAGGCATGCCGGCATCGGCGGCACCGGCGCGAAGGCCCTCAACGATCGATTCGTAGAAGACGCTGAGACCACCGGTCGCCCCGTCGCTGGCAATCAGGGCAAGCCCGCCCGGAACGCTTTCCGAAACAGTCTTCACCGGATAGCCATGTTCGGCAGCGACCTTCAAGATGTGACGCCGCACGTTTTCGCTGATACCGGGCTCGTTGGCGAGCACCCGCGATACCGTGGAAACCGAAACGCCGGCAAGACTGGCAATATCGGCCTGTCGCGGTCGCCTGGTCTTGATCTCATTCATTTTGATCTCGTTCATATGGCAAAGATTATGCAAATTATGCAAATTTGCAAGATAATCATAAATTCTTGCAAAGAGAAATTTTTTGCGTACTCTAACCTCCGGAACGCCTGGAAAGACCATTGGAGGATGGCACCGGGCATCGGACACAGGAGGAAATCAATGCAGGTCAATCGCCGTTCATTCTTGATGGGAACCGCGGGTGCCGCGGCCGGCCTTGCCTTTGGCGCCGGCAGCTCGATCCCCGCATTTGCCGAGGACGCTTCGCTTCGCGCCATGTGGTGGGGTTCCAACGACCGCGCCAAGCGCACACTGGATGTTGCCAAGCTCTATCAGTCGAAGACACCGGGTGTCACTATTGTTGGCGAGTCGCTTTCGGGCGACGGCTATTGGACGAAGCTGGCCACGCAAATGGCGGGCCGCGCGATCGCCGACGTCTTCCAGCTTGAGCCGGGTACAATCTCCGACTATTCCAAGCGCGGTGCCTGCCTGCCGCTCGATGAATTCGTGCCTTCGACGCTGAAGGTCGACAACTTCGGCGCCGACATGCTGAAACTGACCACGGTTGACGGCAAGCTCTATGGCGTTGGCCTCGGCCTCAATTCCTTCGCGATGTTCTTCGACACCGTCGAATTCGAAAAGGCGGGTATTCCGCTACCGACGCCCGATCTCACCTGGGATGAGTATGCCAAGCTCGCTGTGGAACTCGGCAAAGCCTCCGGCAAGGGCGGCGGCCCCTACGCGGCGCGTTACCAATATGTCTTCGACGCCTGGCTGCGCCAGCGCGGCAAGAGCGTCTTCGCCAAAGAGAGCGTCGGCCTCGGTTTCACGGTCGACGATGCCAAGGAATGGTTTGACTACTGGGAAAAGCTGCGCAAGGCAGGCGGCACCGTTGCCGCCGACGTTCAGACGCTGGACCAGAACACGATCGACACCAACTGCCTCGGCCTGGGCAAGTCGGTGATCGGCATGGCCTATTCCAACCAGATGGTTGGCTACCAGCTCATCATCAAGAACAAGCTCGGCATCACCATGCTGCCGCGCGAGAAGAAGGGCGGCCCGTCAGGCCATTATTACCGCCCGGCACTGATCTGGAGCGTGGGCGCCACGACCAAGCAGGGCGAAGCCGCCGCAAAGTTCATCAGTTTCTTCGTCAATGATCCGGAAGCGGGCAAGATTCTCGGTGTGGAACGTGGCGTGCCGATGTCGCCGGCGGTTCGTGAAGCTATCCTGCCACAGCTCAACCCGACGGAGCAGGAAACAGTCAAGTACGTCAATCTGCTCAAGGATCAGGTCGGCGAATATCCACGGCCGGTACCGATGGGCGCGACCGAATTCGACCAGCGTGTTCTTCGTCCGACCTGCGACGAGCTCGCCTTCGAGCGCATCTCGGTGGCCGATGCCGCAACCAAGCTCGTCGAAATCGGCAAGGGTACCCTCAAGGGTTAATCATACCCCGCATATACCGACAAAGGCCCGCCATCGGCGGGCCTTTCTTTTTGACCCCAGCCTAGTTGCTTGCGTCTTCAATAACCCGCCAATCGGGCCGGCCGAGATTGAACGGCCAGCTGTGTACGTCGCGGTCATTGAAATAGACGACTTCCTGCAGCTCGGGAAAATCGTTCTGCTTCATCGTCGCCGTTTCCATCCACGGCTTGATGTATCCATCACTGCCCTCGTAGCCGAGTTCGGCTACCCAGACCGGCTTGTGATACTGGGCGACGAGGTCGTAGCCGGGCTTGAGCGCCTCGGAGAAAGTTCGCGGGCCCTTGTGAACGATCTGGTCATAGGGCTCCAGACCGAAGATGGACAGGCCGACGAAATCGACGTAGCCATCACCGGGGTAATAGGCGTTGAGGCCAGGCTGCCCCTTCGGCGACCACATGAGTTTCGTACCGGGCGCCTCCTCTCGCACGATATCCATCATGCGCCTGTAGGCGGCGATATAATCAGAAGGATTCCAGCCGGACCACGAAAAGCGGCCGGACTTGTCTTCCATTTCCTGACCCCAGCGGACGATGACCGGGCTTTTCAACTGGGCGATCATACTGGCAATCGCCCGCATGTTCACATCGTAATCGCCGCGAAACAGCTTCCGGCGAAGTTCATCTGAGGTCAGCCGCCAATCCACGTCCCATGACCAGGGTTCCACCGTGATCAGCAGGTTGCGGCCTCTTGCCAGCGCATAGGCATCCGCCACACGCAGCGTTTCGAGATCGACGTCTTCCCATGGAAGGAAGAGGTGCTCCGTCGTCACGCTCTGCTGTGCGCCGAAATCGCCATGCGGGTCGTAGGCACCAAATTTGATGCCATCGGCATGAAAGGCGGGCCGCTTGTCGGTGATCGTCTTGTCGGTGATCGTCTGGGCACCCACACTCATGACGGCGACGGCGTTCTGCGCCTCGCTTCGGTGCGACAGGTCGGCAACGCCGAGCAGAAGCATCGCGATTGTTGCCGCCGAGATTTTCTTCGCCAGGGTTTTCATGGTCTTTTCCTCCCCTTCGGCTATTTATTGGTCGCGAGAACCTGCTTCAGCTCTTTGGCTTTCAGGCTCACCGTGTCTGCCGGAACCAGCTTCCGGAACTCATCGTCGGCTTTCGTGGAAGCGTGCCGGAACACGTACCAGTCCCCGCTCGGCTGACGCCGCTGATAGATCGTGTTGCCGATCTTGCGGTGGCCGAAGCAGGTACTGGCACGTGCCGCCCCCTCATTATTGGTCCAGGTCGCGCGCATGCACATCTGACCGAGATCATCGACGACCCAGCGACCGTCGGCGAAAGACTGTTTGCCGCCATTGTCGACCCAGGCGACGAAATGCCTGCCCTCGCCAATGAAACGGCCGCCACCGGTATTCCAGGTCCAGGTCTTGTCTGCGTAGATCACGTAGAGTTCGCCGGCACTCAGCGGCGTCGGTGTCGGTGCTTTCGTCTTTTCTGCCGCGAGTGCACCCATCGGGAGGATGAGGCAGAGGCACACTGCCAGCGCTCCTCCCTTCAATCGTATTGTCATGCTCATTTTATCCTCCTCACGCATTTCTGCTCTCCCCAACATCCCTTCGTTCACGGCCGGCTTCGGCGAAACCGTGCCATTTGAGACGGAATTTCACGATCCTGGTCTTGCCACCACCGAGCCCTGCACCGGCCACAGCAAATTGCGACTGGGTAAAGGTGACGAAGGGCTGGCCGTGCGAAAGCGCTTCCATGGCAGCTAGCCCGTGGTTGCCGAGTTGCACCCCGCCGACCAGGCAGGCGACGAGACCGCCGGCGGCGGCAAACCGCAGGCCGTATACTTGCGGCAAAAGGGACTGACCGTTCTCGACGGCGTGACGGACGACAACCAGGATTACGAGCGATACATAAATCAACAGGTTGATCGCCGCGAAGATCTGGAAGCCACGCGCACCATCGCCATCGGCAGCAAAAGCCATGGCCGCAGCACAAATGCCCAATAGTGCGATGTATGGTGCCATTATCCGCACCGGCAGTTTGCGCTGTCCCTGATCGCCCTTCGGGGTGATGCGGAAATCCACGAAGGAACCGGTCACGTGATCGCGTGCGGCAGCGAGGCTGCCGGCAAGCGACCAGGGCCAGCGCAGCAGGATGAAGACCACCCCTTCCCAGCCAAAGAGCTTCGCATCATATGGCCGGAACGTGCCTGACGCGCGCCAGAAGATGGCGAATACCGTCAGCACGATCGAAAGCGGCAGAGAATGCAGCAGGAATGCCGGATAGGTGACGTTGACGAAGACATGGCCCGTGAGCAGGGCTGCGACCGGCAGCAGGAACATCACCGCCATGAAAGTCGAAAACAACGGATACCAGAGCTGCGAAAACAGGAACTGGAACTTCAACTTCAGCGGCAGCCGGGCGACGTGCCGGCGAGAATGCTGCAGGAGGATGGTGACGAGGCTGCGCGACCACTGGAACTCCTGCACTACCAGATCGGCAAAGGTCGCCGGCCCGTCGCCATGGGCGATGGCATTGACCGCATGGACCCCGCGCCAGCCGCCGGCATTCATCATCAGCGTGGTCGAATGATCTTCCGCGAGCTCGGGACCGAGCCCGCCGATCTTCCTCAGGGCCGCCGTGCGAACGGCATAGTGCGAGCCAATGCAGAGCGGCGCCCAGCCATTATTGTACCCTGCCTGCAGCGAACCATGCAGGCTCGCTTCGGCATAGAGCCTGCCGCGGGCGGCCCAGCTTTCGGCCGCATTGGCATCGCAGATGCTGGGTGCCGAGACATAGCCGACTCCGGGATCGGAGAAAGGTCGCAGGACCTCGCGAAGATAAGTCGGCGTCGGCACATGATCGGCATCGAACTGGGCGACGAAATCATAGCGCTCATAGCCGAAATGATCATAAAAATAGGCGAGATTGCCTTCCTTGCACCGCGTGCGGCGCGGCCAGACTGGACGGTGATATTCGCTGACGCCCTTGCGGGTGGAGATCATGACGCCGTGTTGCCCACACCATCTCTTGGTCTCCTCGGACGGATCTTCATCGGCGAGCCACACATCGAACTCGACACCCTTCTGATCGAGCATCGCAAGAAGCGTCTTGCGCACGACGGCGAAAGGTTCTGATGGAGCCTTGGTGACCACCATCGCGACGCGACCCTTTGGCAGGTCGGCGGATGATCTGACCTGCCTCGCATCAAGAAAAATCAGGATGAAATAGGCTGGTATCAGGGTGACCCAGGCAAGGATGAGGGTTACGAGTAGGAATGCCGGCCATGAAACGACATGAGTGGGCTCAGCCCACCAGAACCAGAAGTAGGCGAGTGCTGCCAGCCAGCAGATGATGCCAAGACCGTAGGCGGCTCGATTCCAGTCAGTAAAGACGGGCTCGAACATCTCGGATTTGGCGGCAGAAGGCTGATATGCGCGATCGATTTCGGCTCTGATGCTCATGCGATCACCTCCAGTCCGAAGGTCGGGCCAGCCGTGCGGATGATCGTATCGATATCCGAAAGCGTCGGCATGAAGTCGAGCTCCAGGTGAGCTCTTTTCGTATCGGCGAAAAGCACAGGCGGATCGCCTGCGCGGCGCGGCTGACAACGGATCGGCACCCTGTGGCCGGTCTTTCGTTTGACGGCATTAAGGATCTCGCCGACTGACGTGCCGCGGCCGGAGCCTAGATTGAGGCTCAAGGAATTGCCGCCAACCAGAAGATGGCGGACGGCGGCAAGATGCGCCTGGGCAAGATCGCTGACATGGATGTAATCCCTGACGCAGGTGCCGTCTTCCGTCGAATAGTCGGTACCGAAAATATCGAGGCTCTCGATCCGGCCGCTCGCGGCAAGAAGAGCGCGCGGGATCAGATGGGTTTCAGGATAGTGCCGCTCGGCAAGCTGGCCTTCCGGATCGGCGCCGGCCGCATTGAAGTAACGAAGTGCAGCGAAGCGGATGCCATAAGCGGCCGCATAATCCTCCAGTGCCATTTCGAAGATCAGCTTGGTCCTGCCATAAGGATTGACCGGCTGTTGCGGCGTTTTCTCGCCGATCGGCAGCATTTCCGGAATGCCGTAGGTCGCGCAGCTGCTGGAAAAGACGATCCTGTCGATACCGCAATCGAGACAGGCATCCAGCAGCGACAAGCTGCCGATGACATTGTTGCGATAATAGATGCTCGGTTTTTCGACGGATTCACCGACATAGGCGTTGGCACCGCAATGGATGACACAATCCGGCGAGTATTCGGCTATGACATGCCGCAGCCTTGCGCCATCGGCGATATCCGCCTGGATCAGCGGCCCCCACCGGACGCTGTCGATATGTCCGGTGGAAAGATTATCATAGGTGACCGGAACCATGCCGGCACGCGCAAGCGCCTTGCAGATGTGGCTGCCGATGAAGCCGGCGCCACCCGTAACCAGGATGTAGCGGGGCATCTCATACGGCCTCCACCACTTCCTTGCGGGCAAGCAGCGCATCGAAATAGGCTATCGTACGCTTCAGCCCGGTCTTCAGCTCCGTCGTCGGCCACCAGTTCAGCTCTTCTCTGGCTCTGGAAATATCCGGACGGCGCTGCTGCGGATCATCTGCCACGGCCGGCAGGTAGATGATGCGCGAGCGCGAATTGGTCAGATCAAGGACAATTTCTGCCAGATCCCGCACGGTGATCTCCGCCGGATTGCCGAGATTGATCGGACCGACGCAGTGTTCGCCGGCATCGGCGAAACGCAGGAAACCAGCGACGAGATCGTCGACATAGCAGAAGGAGCGGGTCTGCCGGCCATCACCGTAGATCGTTATGTCCGCGTTGGAGAGCGCCTGGACGATGAAATTGGATACGACGCGTCCGTCATCAAGGCGCATACGCGGGCCATAGGTATTGAAGATCCGGCCAACCTTGATATCGACGCCATACTTGCGATGATAATCGAAGAACAGGGTCTCGGCGGACCGCTTGCCCTCGTCGTAGCAGCCGCGCGGGCCGATCGGGTTGACATTGCCGAAATAGGTTTCGCGCTGCGGATTCTCGTGCGGATCCCCATAGACTTCCGAAGTCGAGGATTGGACGACCGTTGCGCCGCTGCGGCGAGCTGCATCGAGCGTATTGACGGCTCCAAGCACATTGGTCAGCAAAGTGCCGACTGGATCACGCTGATAGTCCGGCGGCGAGGCTGGCGAAGCAAAGTTGAAGATGACGGAAGCCTCGATGTCATAGGGTTGGCGCACGTCATGTTCTAAAAGCCGAAAACGGGCATTCTGCAGCAGATGCTCGATATTGACGTGGCGGCCGGTGTAGAAATTGTCGAGACAGATGACCTGATGGCCGCGCTCGAGAAGTCGCTCGCAAAGATGGGAACCCAGGAAACCGGCGCCTCCGTTGACCAGCACGGTTTTTGACTGCTGTCGTGGCGATGCGAATGCAGATCCTGAATATCCTTCGGTGGGAATACTACGCATTACAAATTCCTTCCCATGTCGTGGTCTTCTTAGACCCTTCTATACTTTAGGCTCCCTCTTCATCCGCCTCGATAACTTCAACGTGAAGTAGTATCTATGAAATAACCAGCTCGGTTATTCTTCGGATAATTGTACCTATGCTCAAAATGATAAGAGGATATCAGTGAAGGTCAACTTCAAAACGCGGGAGCAATTCTAAATAGCTATAGTATTAAACTTCGGAATTTGCTTGATTAATCCCTCTCAATGACTAAGGTGCCATGCTTTCCGTCCGGCCGCTCCAGCTTCAGTCAACGAAGCCAGTATAAGGAGTGGCCAGCCACTGGTGTGCGAGGGCGCGTCGCTATTGCCCTGATGATAGAGAGGGTTTTTCAATGACGACTCATGATCGCGTGCATGGCAGAGCGCCATGCAGCTTCAGCTCTCTAGCTTTGGCTGCGACCATCGTTCTCTCGGCCATCGGACCGATCTCATGTGCGGTCGTCGATACCGCGATCGTGGGAAGCACGGAGAAGAATGTCGTTGTGGCAAGCGTACCACATGCCGCGAAGGACTTCGCCTATGCTGCCGAACCGAAGACCGCTTCGGCTAAAGTGAGCGCCGCGGTCTATCCCGGTTCCGCGCCTTACATCTGTTCGCCGAGCGGGTTCGGCCAGAAATCACGCTGCTTTGCCCGCTCGTCCCGGATGGATTGATGGCCTAGTGCGGCCACCTGCCGGAGAGATCGCCACTGTCCGACGTATCGTTGAAGAAACGTGAGGCCGCTTCGGTGCGATTTCTCACATTCATCTTCTTATAGATATTGCGGACGTGAACCTTCACCGTGTTTTCGGACAGATGAAGCTTGTCGGCGATGATCTTGTTCTGCGTGCCCTTACAGATGAGATCGAGAATCTGTACCTCGCGCGTGGTCAGAGCCGCCATGCTGTTGCGGCGAAGCTTCAGCGCATTGGCGCGCGCTGCGTCGACTGACTTCGTCTGGTACAGCGAGGGCTCGAGCTGTGCCGTTGCCCGGTTGGACAGACGGCCTAGAAGCGCGGATGGAAAATGTTCGCCGCCCTTCATCAGCAGATCGATTGCCGCCATGAAGACATCCAGACGCAGATTGAGCGGCAGGACGCCATCGACGACACGCGCCTCGACAAGACGGCTGATATAGGGCTCCATCATATCGATAGCTTCGACGACAAGGCCGATGGATGCGTCCGGACGGTTTTCACGAACGACCTGCAGCGCATCGTGCAACTCGGCGCCGGCGACATGATAGAACAGGACAAGCCGCATGTCGTGAATATCCTTCTCGGATATGGACTGCGCACTCGATACGCTTACGACATCAAAATTCGGGAATTTCTTTGCCAGTGCCTCAACCATGCACTCGGAGAACAAGTCCGCCTTGGCGATTACCAGGACTGTTTCTCCATTCGGGCTCAGTCTTCTTGCCTGATCCGAATCTCCTACTTCCGACCCAACCATGAACATATACGCCTCCCCTAGCGCTACACTATACTCAAACTCGGAGCTTCTACTCCCATTGGCGCGATGGCGGGTATTACATGCCGACGAACATTGCCCCTAGGCATGTGACCGCCTTATCTTTTAGGCATTTCTTAATTATGGTAATATGGATTTCAAAGGAAAGAAATGGCCCAAATGGGTTAGTTGTCACGAAGTTATATTTATTTTTTGCCACTTCATGGTTGCATTTCCGACAAGAAACATACTAGCGGGCGGTATTTCAACTAGATCACGGTATAAAGCAGCATGTATTAGTTCGAAACATACAAAAGCAAAGTGGTAATGGGCAGACGATATTTCAAAATAAGACGGAGAACCTTTCGAGCTTAACTTCGCGATACCGCAATCAGTCGAACCCTCCGGATTCCGAGGTATGGGACGCCGTCCCGAATTCGCACGCAGCCTCCTCCGAGCCCGCGACCCGGTATTGGCTTAACTGGAGTATTGAACCGGACTTCAGATGCCTTAGCCCGAATTGATATCTATCGGGGCCCAGTTTTTTCCATCAATCTGTAAGAGTTGCCAAAGTGGCGACGTGAAAATCAAGTGTCAGCATGTGTTTTTGATACTTGGTCTTCTTTCGAGGGAACTCAAAAAGAAGTTCGACTGCCTTGCTCGCGCTCATATCGAGTCCGGGACCGGATTTGTGCGTCCTTTGTACTGAATAGGCACAATCCCAATACAGAATTTGGCCAACAAATCGCGATGAAGCTGCAGGTGAAAAGGTATCGAGTCCATCTGCCGATGTTAACACATTGGAGCAAGCGCGAGCAAAGATCCCATTTGAGATGAGAGGGACTTCGAAAGCTGCTCCAGTTTTTTTCTGGAGGAAACGTAATGCCTTATGATCCGAAGCCCGGTCCGCAGGGCTCAGACGACGACACCGTCAAGGTGGGCGCCCTGGCCGATGGCCTTTCCAGCGCTATCAATTCAACCGAAATCGATGATGATTCTACAGGTTACGTCGGCGGCATCGCCAATGGCGACAATCGCAACAACACCGACAACAGCACGGACGTTGACGTCAAGGCCAATGTCGATCTCGATGTGAAGACCGACAACGGCGACAACCGCGACAACGACTACGACTGGAGCTACAAGTCGGACGACGACACGAACACCAAGACGACCACCATCAACGACAACGACACAACCACCACCACGAAGTCGGACTACGACTGGAGCTATGACGCCAAGTCGTACAGCGACGACGACGTTGACATCAAGACGATCACCGATACCGACACGACCACCAAGACCGATATCGATACCGACATCAAAACGGTCACGGATACCGACACCAAGACGACCACCAATAGCCACAATACGAGCGACAGCTTCAACAAGACGGACACGGACTTCGCCGTCATTGATGATGTCAAGGACTTCGGGAACCTCGGCGTAGCCGGCCACGACCTCACCTTCGACATCGGGGATGACTTCTCCTTCACCCTCAATATCGACAATATCCTCAACGGCTCGCTCTCCGGCGAAGGCGCCGACTCGGTCTTCAGTACTGTCCAGGCAAACCATCTCGCAGACCAGGATCAGGCCTGGAACATCACGATGGAGAACGGCGGCGCTCAGAACCACCTGAGTGCGAATGCCGGCACAGCGCACGGTGCTGACGGCATGGATATGGACAGCAAGGGCTGGGATCTCAAGGCAGGTGACGACGTCACAGGCACTTCCACGGCAGATGCTTCGGCAATTCTTGCCAATTCGGGCTTCCATATGGAGCTCGTTCAGGGCGCGAACATGCTCAGCAACGCTGTGGACTCCAGTGTCATCGGCGGCGACTCGCATGTTTCCGATGTCGGCGAAGATACAAGTGGGCACTGACCTCCAAGACCAAGAAAGGGCTGCACCGGCTTCGGCCGGTGCAGTTTGAATGCTTGCGTGCGAATTGACGAACAGCGCGGCTCCCGTAGAAGGATGTCGCATGGCCGGTCGTCTCTTCGATAAGGGAGGCCAAGGCAATGCAAATCGAGAAATTCTCAGAAATCATCGCCCATTTCATCGGCATATTCGAAACGACGACCGATGAGATGAGGCTGCGTGCGGGGCTGACGGAGGGCACAGGCCCTGCCGAAGATAATCCGGCGCTTGACGATCTGGTCGCCAATACGCCCACCTTCGCCTCCGATCTCGCGCTCCAGGACTATGATCCTGATGTCAACTACAGAAGCGTCAGCTATGAGATCGTTTATGGGGGCGCTCGCCGCTTCGGCCGCCCCTTTGAGGAGAGCATCGAAAAGCTCTCCGAGATTGCCCACCGCGATGTGTCGTCGCTGCCCCGGTTCGGCAGCCCACAGGACATCGATATCGAAACCGAAGAAGAGCTGCAGGTTTTCGACGGCCCCGGCTCGGCGATCCGCTTCACCACACAGGTCAACATTCTCTACGACGATGATTATCTCGATATGACTGGTGGCAATCATGCCCCACGCGATACGAGTTTCGTCGTCGAGAAACTGGCGGAATTCAGTGCCAACGCCGAGATTTTCTCTCCCTTTTCCGACCTGCATCGGACGGACACCCTGGAGGGGGTCAAGCAGATCACCGGGGATATGGAAACCTACATCCAGGGAGTAAGGGATTCCGGCCAGACATCGATCGGAGCGAGCGAGCCGCCGGCGGACAATCCAAACGATCAGGCACATGATTTCGTGCTGGCGGGTGACGAGATCACCGGAGCCTATATGAACGGCAAGCACGTTTCTGAAATTCCTGTTCTCGATGACCTGCTGCCGGATCGGGGGCTTGCCAAACTGCCTGAAGAACCCGACGAAACCCAGACATCCGTCGAACATCATGACGCGGCTGGAAACAGCCTGGAGGTCACCGCGGGCGCAAACCTCGTCGCCAACATTGCCTCGGTCGTCAACACGGCAGTGATCTCTTCCGTGACGGCCGTCATGGGCGACTACCATCAGGTCGATGCGATCACCCAGGTCTATGTCTACAGCGACAATGACAATATCGCTTCGGTCTTCCATTCAGCCGACTCCGCCGAGAGCGCCGGTGTGACCGCCTACAATATTGCAAGTTTCGAGCGCGACACGTTCCAGTCGACACAGCCGCAGACAACGGTCGATGCACATGGCGACCCCATCTTTCCGATGGCCTGGCGCGTCAGCGTCATCGAGGGCGACGTTTCCTTCGTGAGCTGGATCGAACAGTATCATTTCGTGACCGACAACGACACCATGACCGTCACAACGAACGGGTCGGAAGCTACGGTTCTGACGGGAGGCAATACCGCGCTGAACTTCTCGTCCTTCTTCCAGATGGGCCTGCAGTACGATCTGGTGATCGTCGCCGGAAATGTATACGATATCAATAGTATAACGCAGATTTCGCTTCTCTACGACAATGACTGGGCCCGCGCCGAGGACGGTGTAGACGATGGTGCCACCATCCAGTCCGGCAACAATCTCATCTGGAATCTTGCGGCGATCCACAATGTCGGCACCGACGACCGGTTCGAGACCATGCCCGACTATATGCACGAGGCAGAAAAGGGGATCCAGGAACGCGATCCGACAATGCCCGAGGGCTTGTCCACCGATTCCAATTTCCAGGGCTACATCGGCCTGAATGTCCTCTACATCACAGGCAATCTCTACGACATGACGATCATCAAGCAGGTCGCGGTGCTCGGAGATTCCGACGACGTGACCCAGGCCGCAGCCGAGCTTCTGAAGAACAACCAGGACGCCGTGATCACGATCGATACTGGCAGCAATACCGTCGCCAATATCGCTGAAATCGTCGATTACGACAGCTTCGGCAACACCACCTATGTTGCCGGTCAGCTCTATTCCGACGCCATTCTCATCCAGGGCGGTATCATAGAGCACGATACCACCCAGCCCGAGACGGCAGGCGAAAGGCTTGCCAATGAAGTCATCGCCTTTCTCGATGACGATAGCCCCCAGGGCGCGGACAGCGGCGATGGCATCATCAACGGCGGGCATGATCTTTCATGGTCCTCCGCTCACCCCTCAGATGTAATGCAAGCCGTGGTCGCGTGACCTGCGTATCTTGGGAGAGACCGCGATGAATCAGATCTCAAAACAGATTTTTGCAAATGGCAGCGCGCTCGATCTGCGTGGCGAAAAGCCATCCTCTGCGGCGGCAAATCCTCAGGATTTTCTGACAGAGGCCTGCGTTTCGGCGATCGATGATGCGGTGGACCATCTTCGCCAGCTGACGCGCAAAGCGTCTTCCTATCCCCATGAAGTCAAGGCTGTCGCTGAAGAGAAGGTGGATGACGTGCAAACCGTGATGCCAACCGAACAACCTACAAGGCAGCTTTCCGGCCATGACATACCCGTCGTCAATATGGTGGAGCCGGAAACAAAGTCGCAGCCAGTTGAAGAGCTGCTGGCGGCGCCCGTCATCGAGGCCCGGCGGATGCCCGGTGAAACCGAGGAGCTCAAGGCCAAGCCAGATACTCCCTTTGCCAAGACGATCGATGGCGACACCGGTCCGGTGAAGGAAAATGAGCGCCGCCTGCGTGCAGACGGCGGAGGCGGCGGCGGCAAGGAACCGGATTTCGGCGGCGGCGGTGGCGGTGGCGGCGGCGGAAACAGCGGCTTCCACAAGCGCAGCGAGCCGGTGAATTTCGCATTGAGCCTTGCACGAGGCATCGCGGTTATCAGGCGCAATCTCGCCATCGTGATGGTCTTCACGATCGCGATCAACGTGCTCCTGCTGGCGATCCCGCTCTACCTCTTCCAGATTTCCGACCGTGTCCTGACCAGCCGCTCCATCGACACGTTGGTGATGCTTTCCATCGTGGTGGTGGGCGCCGTCCTCTTGCAGGCCTTCCTGGATTCCGTCCGGCGCTTCATCCTGATGCGAACTGCCGTGGAACTGGAAGTCCAGCTGGGCGCACCGATCCTCAGTGCCGCCGCTCGCGCCTCGCTGCATGGAAGCGGCAAGGATTATCAGATCCTGCAGGACCTTCAGTCTCTCCGAAGCTTTTTGACTTCAGGAACGCTGATTGCTTTCCTCGACGCGCCGCTGATGCCGCTCTTTGTGATCGTTGTCTACCTGGTGCATCCGCATCTCGGCATCATCATCATGGTCTGCTGCGCGGTGCTGTTTCTGATCGCCTTCCTGAACCAGAAGTTCACGGCCAAACAGTTTGCCGAATCCAACAGCTATCTCAGCCGCGCGAATTTCCATCTCGATTCCATGTCGCGCAATTCGCAGATCATCAACGCGCTCGCGATGATTCCCGAAGCGGTGAAGATGTGGGGCCGGGAAACCGCCGGCTCGCTGAAATCCCACGTCCAGGCGCAGGACCGCAACATCATCTTCACCGGCATTTCCAAGGCCTGCCGCATGATCACGCAGGTCGGGCTTCTCGGCTGGGGCGCGCATCTGTCGCTGTCGGGAGAGCTGACGGGCGGCATGGTCATCGCAGCCTCGATCATTTCCGGCCGCGCGCTGGCGCCGATTGAAGGCGCAATCGAAGGCTGGCATCAGTTCAACCGATCGGCCGCAGCCTATGGCCGTATCAAGAACCTGCTGCTGACCTCGCCGCTCAACTTTCCGCGGCTGCGCCTTCCTAATCCGGAAGGCAGGCTTGATGTGGAGCGGATCCTCTTCGTTCCGCCGCCGCAGAAGAAGGTGATCCTGAACGGCATCTCTTTCTCGCTGAAGAAGGGTGAATCGCTGGCGATCATCGGCAATTCCGGTTCCGGCAAGACGACGCTCGGCAAGATGCTGGTGGGCTCGATCCTGCCGACCTCCGGCAATGTGCGCCTCGACCTCATGGATCTGCGCAACTGGGACCAGCGGCAGTTCGGCGAAAGCATCGGCTATCTGCCGCAGGACGTGCAGCTCTTCCCAGGCACCATCAAGGCCAATATCTGCCGCATGCGCGATGACGTCGAAGACCGGCAGATTTATGAGGCCGCCGTCCTTGCCGACGTGCATGAACTGATCGCCGGCTTCCCACAGGGCTATGAGACCGTGGTCGCAGCCGATGGCGCGCCGCTTTCGGGTGGCCAGAAGCAGCGCATCGCACTGGCGCGCGCCTTCTTCGGCGATCCCAAATTCGTCGTGCTCGACGAGCCCAATTCCAATCTCGACACCCAAGGCGAAGCCGCACTCGCAAAAGCACTGATCCACGCCAGGAAACAGGGCATCACGACAGTTACAATCACGCAACGCCCTGCACTTCTGCAATGCGTAGACAAGATCATGGTGCTCAAGGACGGCACGGTTGCCATGTTCGGCGAGCGAATGGAAGTCCTGCAGGCAATATCCAAGGGCAATGGCCGAGCTGGCCAACAGTCACCGCGTATCGAAGGATGAAGGCCATGGGAAAGAAGAAGCAGGAAGCCACCGGCCCGGTGCAGCTCGAATGGTATGGCGACGTGCCGCGCTCCATCCGTTTGCACAGTTTTGTCGGCCTGGCGGTCCTCTTCTGCTCGTTCGGCGGTTTCGGATACTGGGGGGCAACCGCGCCACTTGCCTCCGCCATCATCGCCCAGGGCAGCTTCGTGGCAACCGGCAACAACAAGGTCGTCCAGCACCTTGAAGGCGGCATCATCAAGGAAATGCTCGTCAGCGAAGGCGAAAGCGTCAAGGAGGGCGACGTCCTGGTGACCCTCGACCAAACAGCCGCCTTGACCAACGAGCGAATGCTGACGCTGAGACGGCTGCGTCTGGAGGCAGTCGTTGGACGCCTGAGGGCCGAGGCACAGGGATCGCGTGAGTTCAAGATTCCTGACATCGTCATGGCAGAGGCGAGCGACCCCGATATCAACGCCATCATCCAGAGCCAGAACATCGTCTTTCGCAGCAAGCAGGTCAAACTCGAGGAGCAGCTCAACCTTATCGAGAAGAACATCAAGTCGCTGGAATACCGCTTCGAAGGCTACAAGGGCCAGCGCGAGTCCTTCGAACGGCAACTGGCGCTGCTCTCCGATGAGCGGGACTCCAAGGAACGGCTCGTCAAGGTCGGCTATCTGCGCAAGACCGACCTTCTGGCCATCGAGCGCGCCATTGCCGATGCGATGGGCGATATTTCGCGCCTGAACGGAGAGCTCAACGAGAGCGAGGCGGAAATCGCCAAATTCCGTCAGGAAGCGGTCATCGCCGTCAACTCCAACAAGCAGGCAGCGCTCGATGCGCTGGAAACCGCCGAATCCGACCTCGACAGCGTGCGTCAACAGCTGCACGAAGCTGCCGGCGTTCTGGAGCGTACGGTCATCCGTTCGCCGGTGACTGGTACCGTTGTGCGCTCCTACTACCACACCGCCGGCGGCGTCATCACCACCGGAAAACCGATCATGGAGATCCTGCCGGCCCATGTGCCGCTGATCCTGGAGGCGCAGGTATTGCGTACCTCCATCGATCAGCTTCACGAGGGGCAGACGGCTGCAATCCGCCTGACCGCCCTCAACAGGCGCACCACGCCGGTTCTGGAAGGCAAGGTCTTCTATGTTTCGGCCGACTCCATTGAGGAAAATGCGGGCCTGTCCGTGAAGGACGTGTACATCGTGCGCGTACAGATCCCGGACTCGGAAATTGCCCGCGTTCACAACTTCCATCCGGTTCCTGGCATGCCTGCTGAAGTGCTGATCCAGAGTTCGGAGCGCACCTTCTTCGAATATCTGAGCAAGCCGATCGCCGACAGCATGTCACGCGCGTTCAAGGAGCGTTAAGCGCAGAAATGGCCGAAGCATGCAACGAAATGATCTGATATAGTTCACGTATTATCAGCGTTGAACCTAGGGAGTTCAGCATGCCGGCCATGTCAGATGTGTTATTGAGTGTTGGCCGGCTAAACTATGTGTGGACTAATACAGAAAGCCTGCTGATCTATATTATTGCACACCTTCTCAATGTGGAGAAGGAGGCAGCGATCGTGGTTTTCCTGACGCTTAATACGACGCGTGCGCGCATAGATCTCGTCGAGCGTCTTGCAAAGCTTCCTTCGACGCCAGCTGCGGACCGCAAGGCCGTTCTTTCAGCCATGTCGCGCCTGAAGAAGGAATCGAAGATGCGTAACAAATACAATCACTGCATCTATTCCTTCGACGAGAAGGGTGAAATCTCCAGCACGCAACTCATGCGCCTCGTCGAGGACGATAAGGAGATCCGCTACGGAAAGATCGAACGAATGGATGACCGGGAAATGGAACTTCTGGAGAAATCGATTGGCGAGATCGTCAGTATCAGCAAGGCGCTATGGGCTTTCATCCATGCAAGTCCACGGATTATAGCGCTCTAGCATTGCCTGCTGGAAACGGCTGCCTTGGGCTAACCCATTTTCGCCTCAAGGAATCACCCGGACGGTTTATTTGAAGATCGATGTTTCCCATTAGACTGGAATTTCCCGAATTAGGTATGGAGTATTGGGAGGGGGGCATGCGCATCGATGTCATTGATACTGTCGCCGGTTTTGACGCCGTTTGCGGCAACTGGGATCAGGTCTATCGGGACGATCCAGATGCCCAACATTTCCTCTCCTGGACATGGCTCAGAGACTTTCTTGGGCACCGCGGCCGCTGGTTCGTCCTTGCGCTGCGCGAGCGGGAGCCGGGTGCTCCCTATGTCGCCTTTTTGCCGCTGAGATTGCTCACCAAACTCGATGACCAGAACGGGCTTTTCTACGATGAAATCGTCATGGGCGGGAATTATTCGGCCGACTATACCGGCTTCATCGTCATGCCTGGTTACGAGCAAAAAGCCATCGCCGGTTTTGCCGCTTATCTCAAACAGCAGAACTGGACGCATCTCAGGCTGGAGCATTTCAGTGGGCCGCCGGAACGGCGGGAGAAGATGATCCTGGCGCTGCAGGGGCCGCTCGTCATGTTCCGTGACAATGCCCCAACCAGCCATGACGATATCGACAATACGATCTGCCCGGTCGTCTCGCTGCCTGCACGTTGGGACGACTATCTGGAGCAGAAGATGAGCAGCCAGACACGCCAGAAGCTGCGCCGCTTCCTGCGCAAGCTCGATGGCGACGAAGGCTACCGTATCACGATGGCAACGCCCGAGACCATCGACCGGGACCTCACCATTCTCTTCGATTTCTGGCGCACGCGATGGACGGAGCGCAAAGGACCGGAGCGGACGGAGCGGCTCATCAATTCTACCCGCGAAATGCTGATGGACTGCTTCAAGAGCGGCACGCTCGACGTCCCGGTCTTCTGGTTCGGCGAGCAGCCGCTCGGCGCCCTCGCCAATATCATCGACCACCCGAAAAAGACGATCCTTTTCTATATCACTGGTCGTGACGAGAACTGGAAAACACCGTCTCCCGGTCTGATGCTGCATGGATATTGCATCCACCGGGCGATCGAAGACGGCTTCCGGTTCTATGATTTCCTGCGCGGAAACGAACCTTACAAATATGTCTTCGGCGCTGACGAGCGGCGGATCAGCTATACGCTCTTCAGGACCCGCGACGGACGCAATCTCGGCGGCGTTCTGCATCCGCGTAGCGTCAAATATGTCTACGAGCAAGCACTCGAAATGTATCGAAAGGGTGAGAAGGGAAAAGCCGAGATCGTCTTCACCCAGGTTCTGCAATCCTCGCCGGGCCATGTCGGTGCCGAATTTGGCCTTGCCAACCTGCTCTTCGACCGGGGAAAGCTGACCGAAGCCCTTGCCGCCTATCAGTCGCTGCTGGAGCGCACCGCCGAGCCGCTGCCGATTGCACTTCGCCTTGGAGATACGCAACTGGCGCTGAAACTCTATGAGGATGCAGCCGTAACCTTCCATCGCATCGGCGAGCAGGCGCCCCATGTGGTGCAGGCCCGCTACAAGGAAGGTGTCGCCCTCATCGCAACACGCCGCCTTACGCAAGCCGAGACGGTCCTTGCGGAGATCCAGGATATCCACACCGACGATCCGGTCGCCATTCCCTATACCGAGCTTGCTTCCGTGGCGCTTGAGCGTCTACGCCAGCATAATGCGGCATTGGCAGCCGATGAACAGATTCCTGAGGGCATGATGGGATTGCCTGGAAAGCGCGGCGGTGAGAAACGCCGTCCCCGCATGCACTAAAGTCTCTTTGTTTTACGCATGTCGTTACCGCAAAACCGCTGCACAGTTTTGCGCGACATGCTTTCGGCATGACAGAGCTCAGGCGCCGGTTTCAGCCTGATGCCTGATATCATCGGCGAGCGGATGCAAGGTATCGGCCGACAGGGTGCCGACGAGGCTGTACCCCATGCCGCCGGACGCCCAGCTCCAGCTCTCAACATTGCCCTGCGCATGCGGTACCATGGGCTTGTTCTGATCGGCGAGCATTGGCCGCGTCAGCATGACGAGACGCGTTCCCCGATCATCATCATACATCAGCATCAATCCGGCGCCATGCGACGTCGAGATCATCCTGCCGCCCATCAGACGATAGCCCGACTTGGAAAGATCCGGCAGCACCGGCTTGCGGCCCATGCGCTCCGTCGCCCAGTCGACGAGCTCGGTCATATTGTCGGCACGGAGCTCGACCGGCCTCACCCTGTCGGGCGCGTAAGTGGCGAAGCTGTTGGCCGCTTCATCAGCCAGCGCCACCATGCCTTCGCCTGGCTGCCGGAACATGCCATGCAGCATCCAACCACCGGAACCGCCGGCGACGAGAAGAACGACTGCGGCGGCCGCCATACGCCAGAAAGG